>JBIKWV010000265.1:0-6370 GCA_044356135.1 Elainellaceae cyanobacterium | reverse complement strand
CAAAAATTCATCGTCCCAATCAGCAATGCCGTAAATCATTGAGCAGAAATAAAATTATTAGGCTCTGTTACAGATCCTAGCCTTATTCTTTTTAGGCCACCGGAGAGAGGGCTGATACACCCAGCAGGGTGATTCTGTGCAAGCAGAAACATGGCGCACCAGTGTTTACTGGACTTTTGATTAAATTGCGCCGATTTCCCCTGAAACGTTGACTCCGTCAGCGTTTCAGGGGAAATCGGCGCTAAAATTAAATATGCCGCGAAACACCCTCTGCGAAGGCGTTTCGCGGCATTGTAGAAAAAATAGTCGAAACTCCAGCCCTTAGCGTCTCTCGCGTGCCCCTGCACCGCAGGGGCACGCGAGAGACGCTAAGAAGGCTAGACTAGCGCCCGCAGCAACGCCTGAAGCTTCAGCCGCACCTCGGCAAATTCTCGATCGGGGTCAGAGCCAGCGACGATTCCTGCACCTGCATAGAGGCGGGCGCGGTGACCATCCAGCAAAGCAGAACGAATCCCCACAATGAATTCGGCATTGTTTTGCAGGTCAACCCAGCCCAGGGGAGCAGCGTAGAGCGATCGCCCAAACGGTTCATAGCGCCGAATTTCCTCACGGGCGATCGCCTGGGGTAGGCCAGAAACCGCCGGGGTGGGGTGCAGTTTCTCCAGGATTTCCAGGGGATGGAGCGCGGTCGGGAGGGTCGTTTTGATTGGGGTGTGCAGGTGCTGGATATTGGAAAGTTGCAGCAGGGCGGGAGTCGGGGGGAACTGGGGCGTGATACCCAGTTGGGTCAGGCGATCGCCAATGAAATCCACCACCACCTGGTGTTCGTGGCGTTCCTTGGGGCTGCTCAACAGACGGTGCGCCAGGTCGGCGTCTTCAGGGGTGGTCTTGCCACGGGGGGCAGAACCCGCCAGGGCATCGGTTTCCAGATAGTGGTTTTGCACCTGGAGCAGGCGTTCCGGGCTGGCCCCGATGAAACTTTTGCCGCGCCCATTGCCGATGGAGAAAATGGTGCAGTCGGGATGGATTTGCCGCAGGTTGTGCAGGGAGCGAATCCACTCAAACGGCAGAGGGGAAACAACATCAATGCAGTGGGCCAGCACCAGCTTTTTCAGACGCTGTTGGCGAATCGCCTGAAGGGCACAGCGGACGCTGGAACGAAAGTTGTGCTGATCCGAGATTTTCCAGGCGTTGAGGTATGGCTTCCAATCCTGGGGCAGTTGCACAATGCCATAGCGGGCAAGGCAGATCGCCTGAAACTGGTGCCAGATTTCCTCGGTTAATGCTTCTACAGAGCAGATCGGGTGCAGCGTCACATTGGCAACGACAAAGCTACGGGTGTTAGACCTTTCCCCATCAGGATCACGACTCACAGAAATCTGCCAGCGGGGCAGTACAACGGAGGCAGGCGCAAAGGGGTCTCCCGGCTGATCATTCTGGTCGAAAAAAGTAAAGCTACAGAACCAGCGCGGGGTGGTGAACTGGGGTTCCAGGGCAGGTGCAACAACCAGATTTTCCTGACAGGATTGCAAATAAGACTGCACTTTTTGGAAGCGTTGAGATCCAGTCGTTTCAAAACTGTTTGCAGATCCAATGGCAGCGATCGCTTCCCCTGCTTTTTCAAAGTAGAAATGAGGCTCTCCCGGACGTGCCATTTCCTGTAGCACAACCAGGGGATCAACAGGGTCAATTTCGATTGCGATAGATGCGATTTGAAACTGATTTTGATTAAGTGATTTTTGCTGAATAACAGATAGGAACTGATATAAAGCTTTCCGGTCTTGAAAGGGATGAATACGAGGTTGGGTAACTGGCATGGGTGCTAGGGAAACCGTTGGCTCAGACAACCAATGAAGGGGTGACCGCCGACTCGCTTGCGATCGCCAATTGGCGGTAATCCCCGGATTCTGTCTACTACAGGTAACACATTCGGTTCCCAGTAGCTACCTGTTCGATTGGCCGAATGAACCATTGCAAACGGGATGAAACCATGCAGTCCGCCTGCTGTCGGGGTAGTGTGATGCCATCGCGTCGAAGAATCAGTGCGGCAGGAAGGGCACCACGTCACAAGTCTTTACACTCTCACCCCAAAACTGCGCTACAGAGCACCCTGAGAAGCCTTAGAATTATTACGCTTCCAGCAGAAATGTAACGCCTTTCCGCCCCAGCGATCGCCGATGACCCTCAACTCACCCAGGCATTCTGATCAGTCCGATTCTCTATCGATTCAAACCCATCCTCCAATCCCCCCCCGAAAGAAGCTCTGGATGGCGGCACTAAAGCCTCCCATGTATAGTGTGGCCGTGATGCCGATTGCGTTAGGAACGGCGATCGCCTACTTCGAAAATAAAGCAATTCACGTGGGCATTTTTCTCACGTTTTTAATCTCCGCAGTGCTGATTCTCGTCTGGGAAAATCTGGCCAACGATGTGTTTGATTCAGAGACGGGAATTGACGAAAATAAACACCATTCTCTGGTGAATTTAACCGGCAATAAATCCCTGATTTTTGCCATCGGCAACTTCTGTCTGGGAGTTGGGGTTGTGGGTATTCTGGCGATCGCCTTCTGGCAAAGAGACATCACGGTTCTGTTACTGGTGCTGAGCTGCTGTCTGCTGGGCTACGTCTACCAGGGGCCTCCCTTCCGCCTGGGCTACCGGGGATTGGGCGAAATTCTCTGTTTTTTTAGCTTTGGCCCGCTGGCGGTGGGTGCAGCCTATTACAGTCAAACCCAGTCCTGGTCAGCCCTGGCCTTTGTGGCCTCCATTGTGCTCGGCATCAGTACGACGCTGATCCTGTTCTGCTCCCACTTCCATCAGGTCAAAGATGATCTGGCGGCGGGGAAGCGATCGCCCATCGTGCGCATGGGCACCCTGCGCGGCGCTCAACTCCTCCCCTGGGCCTGCGGCGTCATCTTTGCTCTCCCCGTGCTGTTCGTAGCGCTCGGCATCTTTCCCTGGACAACCCTGCTGGTGCTGCTGAGTCTACCCCCCGCAATTAAGCTCTGTCGCCATGTAGGAGCCAATCATGACCGACCAGAGCGGGTATTCAACTGCAAGTTTATTGCGGTGTCATTGCACTTCTGGAGCGGAGTGCTGCTGTGTCTGGGGTTTGCACTTGGATAAAACCCTCAAAAGGGAAACGCCTTCCCCCAGGGGACGGCGTTTCCCTTTTGAGGGTTTTGGAAAATAACTACTCGGCAAGGCTCTCAGGAAACGTGCGCTTAAAGTCATCGATCAGGTCGTCTAGCTCCTCCAGCGCCTGATTCACATCGATGCGGAGGGTTCCCAGGTCGGGCTGTTCGAGTAGACGGACGAGAGAACTGCGCTTGCTCTGGATTTGCTGAAAGCGATCGCGGATTTCTTGGGGACTGAGCATGAATTTTTCTCCACCAGGACACCGATTCATCCTACCAAACCGCTTCCCGGTCTGCCGCTGTTCCGCAGGGCGAACTTTGGGATGCGGCGAAAGCTCTCCCAAATAGTGAATAATTGTAAAATCACTTCGGGTCAGACACTCATGCTCGGTCGATTTTCGCTTGGAACGTTGGGACTGGTCGTAGGCGGCATCCTGACAGTGGTTGGCTTTTGGGCCTATTTCGTCTCCAACAACGCCACCCTGAATCTGGCAGGCTTCTTCTACGGCATTCCCCTACTGCTGGGCGGTCTGGCGCTGAAGGCAGCAGAACTCACACCCGTTCCCTTCTCCCAACCCACTTCTCCTGAAGTACTGACGCTGCGGACGCAGGAAGCCACCAGCACCCAGACCCAGATCCGCAAGGACGTGACCCGCTATCGCTACGGCCAGGAAGCCCACCTGGATAGTTCCCTGGAAAGTCTAGGACTTAGCCCATCGGATGAAGAACGCCCCCTTCTAGATGGGCTGCGGGAGGAGGCGATCGCCGGACACTATGCTCTGATTCTGGAGTTCCAGTCAGATCTGATCAGCCTCGATACCTGGAAAGAAAAGCGGGAGAAGATTGAGCGCTTTTTCGGTCCCGGCATCCGGGTTGAAGTGTCTCAGCCGGAGGAGGAGCGAATCGAGGTGGCGCTGATTACTGCTCCTGAACAGGCGATCGCAGCAGACAGTGCCATTTCCAGTTAAGCAAGTCAAAATAGGAGCATTCTCCCACCGATTCTGACTGACCATGAGCGACCCTCAGTACGACGACATCCTCCGAAAGTATGGACTGGCGGAACCGCAGCAGAATCGCATTGGCTTAGGCTGGCTGCTGGCGGCGGCGATCGCAACCGTTGTGCTGTGGCAGATTCCTCTGGGTGGTTTCATTCTCTACCCCTTCACGATCCTGGCCACCTGGTTTCATGAAATGGGGCACGGCCTGATGGCAATGCTGCTGGGAGGACGGTTTGAGCAACTGCAAATCTTCCCCAGCGGCTCCGGGTTTGCCATCCACAGCGGCAGATTGTTTCTGGGGCCAATTGGTCGGGCGCTGGTCGCTGCCGCCGGACCAATGGGGCCACCGCTGGCGGGAGCCGCTTTTATCATCGCATCCACCCGTCAGGGGGCGACCCGTATGGGGCTGCTGCTGCTGGGCGGTCTGCTGGTGCTGTCGGCGGTGATCTGGGTGCGATCGCTGTTCGGTCTGGCAATGGTACTGGCGCTGGGAGGGTTTGTGCTGGCGATCGCCTTGTATGCGCCCCGCTGGCTCCAGAGTTTCACCATTTTGTTTCTGGGTGTGCAGGCATGTATCAGCACCTATCACCAGCTTGACTACCTGTTTATGAATCAGGCGGTGATTGGGGGACAGCCGATGCTGTCGGATTCGGGTCAGATCGCCCAGAATTTACTTCTGCCCCACTGGTTCTGGGGTGGATTGATGGCGATCGGTTCTCTGGTATTGCTGGTTCAGAGTTTGCGGATTGCCTATCGTAGGTCGCCCAAAAGTACGCTGTAGCTTTAGAGCATTTCCAACGGCACTGGACGAGCCGGGGGCGGAAAGGCAGAATCCAGCATTGCCAATTCCTCAGCGCTCAGCTTCAGATCCAGGGCGGCGTAGTTCTGCTCAACGTGCTCAATGCGGCTGGCTTTGGGAATCACAATCACACCCTCCTGGTGCAGCAGCCATGCGATCGCCACCTGTGCCGGGGTCACGCCTCGCTGCTGAGCGATCGTTCTTAGGACGGGATGGTTCAGCAGACGACCCTGCTCAATCGGGGAGTAGGCCATGATGGGCATCTGGTGCTGCCGACACCAGGGCAGCAGGTTCAGCTCAATGCCGCGCCGGGTCAGGTTGTAGAGGACTTGATTGGTGGCGATCGCCCCACCTCCCGGTAGCCGACTCACTTCGGTCATGTCGTCGGTATCAAAGTTGCTCACCCCGTAGCTGCAAATCTTACCGGACTGCTGGAGTGCCTGGAAGGCTTCCAGTGTTTCAGAGAGCGGAACAGAGCCGCGCCAATGCAGAAGATAGAGATCCAGGTAGTCGGTTTTCAGACGCTTCAAGCTGCGTTCGCAGGCGGCGATCGCTCCCTTTTTGGAAGCGTTGTGGGGATAGACTTTGCTGACCAGAAAGATGTCTGAGCGACGATCCCCAATTACGGTGGCGATCACCTCTTCTGCGCCCCCTTCCCCATACATTTCTGCGGTGTCGATTAAAGACATTCCCAGGTCAAGACCGTGCCGCAGAGCATTGGCTTCTGTTTGAAAATTTTGGCGGCGTTCACCCATCTGCCAGGTGCCCATTCCCAGAACGGGAATCGCTTGTCCAGAGGGAAGTTGGAGCATTTGCATGGTGACTATTTCTAGAATTGATTTTTCCCTGTCAAAAGTACACTTTCTCCAGGTCGCTGGGCATAGTAGCCATTGTACGGAGCACTACCCGTTCAGCACTCTCTCTGGGGTCTCAGCACTCTCTCTGGGGGCCTGGATGTACGCAAACGCAGTTTTTTCTGAAAGAATACTTTCAGTAGTGATGAGAAGCCCTTCACCCCCCTGAACTTGCTGTATGTCCAGATCTGACCTGTTTGCTACGCTTCTCATTCTGTTTGTCTGCGCCCAGCCAATTTTTTGGCTGGTGGCACTGCGACGTTACAAACGCTACGTTAACTTACGACTGCGTCGCATCGAACAGAAGCTCAGTCTGGTGTGCGACTGCCTGAGAATTGAGGATGACGACCCCAATTCGATGGAGTTGGTGCGGGAACTGGTGCGGGCCGACCTGAAATCTGAGGCGATCGAGATGTTCTGTGAACAGACGGGCGCAGGGCTGGCCGATGCTCAGCGGGTAATTCAGGCAATGGAAAAAGGTCGGCTGTAATCGGTATGGAATTTTTTACCGTCCTGCTGTCGGTGCTGATCGGCGTTGTTTCTCCGGTGGGAGTTGTGTCTGAGCGAGTGGCGGCAGGGCTGA
>JBIKWV010000264.1:0-6378 GCA_044356135.1 Elainellaceae cyanobacterium | reverse complement strand
CAATTCCCGCATCCACGAACTCCTCGATAAAATTGCTGTAGCGGCTGTAGAAACCTGTGAGGCCAAACTGCAGTCGGTCAAAGTTGCCGCGAAGGCCCAGCTCAAAGGTATTGCTGGTTTCTGCTTCCAGATCGGGATTGGGAATGGTGCGGTACTTGAAGAAAGGACTTGCGGTATTCGTAAAGCCGCTGTTGATCTCGCTGTAGAGTGGGGCACGGAAACCACGGGCATAGCGACCGACCAGCGTGATCTCTTCGCTGGGGCGAAACACCAGCGCCAGACTGGGAGAAACATTAGAGTCATTGAAGTCAACGGGTTCAACCCTGTTTCGTTCAAAGCTGGGAGAGTCTTCGACGGTGAGATCGTAAACATCGAAGCGTAACCCAGGGATCAGCGTCAAGCGATCGCTGCCAAAGGTTATTTCGTTCTGCACATACAGACCCAATCGGAAGGTGTCCGAAGGGGGGAAATCATCGACTGGAAACGTGTCAGTGTCAGAAATGCGGGTTTGCTGACCCGTGAGTAGATTTGTCTCGATGCGATCGCGTGGGCGTTCATTGCGTGTCGTAGAGACTTCAAGCCCATAGGTCAGACGATTCTCCAGACTGCCCAGGGCAAAATCACTCCGCAGTTGCAGGTTGGCTCCCCACACCCGATCTAGAAAATCATAGTCATCCTCCCGACGAACGGGGGTGCCGATGGGAAACTGCCGTCCACTGGTTGGCCCATAGGTGAAGAAACGGGTGCGCTGTTCCTCATTCTGTGCATTCTGAAAATAGAGCTGGAGCCGTCCAAATTGCAGGAATGAAGCACTGTCGGGATCATCATACTCATAGGCCAGACTGACCCGCTCCCGATTGGTGAATAGATCCACTGCCTCCGATTGAACACTGCGGGACACAAAATTCCGGGGCAGCACTTCGATACGGGTATCTGTATCAAAAATCTCACCCGTCAATCGCAGCGAATTAGTGTCATTGATACGGTATACCAGCGATCCCAGGAAGTTATTACGGGTGCTTTCCTCTGGATCAACAAATGTGTCATCGCCTGCCACACGAACCTCGCTGCGGTTGCGTCGGGTATACCCCAGCAGCAAATCCAGATCACCCAGGCGAGTGACATAGAGACCTGTTCCACTAAAGCCCGCGTTTTCAGAATCGTAGTTGAGCCGAGCCAGGGCAATCTGATTCTCCTCTGCA
This sequence comes from Elainellaceae cyanobacterium, assembly GCA_044356135.1. GTDB lineage: Bacteria > Cyanobacteriota > Cyanobacteriia > Elainellales > Elainellaceae > CAZVXA01. The sequence continues at coordinate 5,176 of JBIKWV010000264.1, read as the reverse complement.
TCGTCCAGCAGGGCTTCGGGGTCCAGACTAAAAAAGCTCACTACCCCCGCCAGGGCATCGCTCCCATAAAGCGCCGAGGCCGGTCCTCGAATAATCTCCACGGCACTGAGGATATCGGTATCTACATAATCTCGCCCCAGGGCAAAGGGGCCAAACTCAAACCGTGTGGGCAGACGAATACCATCGACTTGAAGCAGAACACGATTGCCATCCAGACCACGAATGTTGAAATCCTGCAATCCATATCGGGAGTTATTCCGCACCACAACCCCTGGCTCGTATCGCACCAGATCTCGAATATTGCGCACCAGCGTTCGATTAATTTCATCCAGGTCAATCACGGTTACGGTTGCCGGAGAATCCTCGACTTCATCAGGATTCCGTGTACCCGTCACGGTAATCCGAATCCGCTCCACATCCTCTGTGTCCGGTTCTGTCGTTTGTGCCTGTGATGGATTATCAGCAGGTGTCGGGTCTGCGTTCTGCGCCAGCCAATGGGCAGAAGTGTGGGGCTGTTCTACCTGCTGGAGCGATTGTGCGATCGGTCGAGGTTGAGATGCTTCTGAAGGATGGGATTCTGGGACGATGCCAGACCGGGCAGAGGGGAATGCTTGCTGTAGTTTCCCCGGAGCAGCATTTGTACTCGATGGGGGAACAACCTGCTTTGAACTTTGAGGGGATGCAGGGGCGATCGCCTCTTCCTCTAAGCTCTCTGCGCCAACCGCTGACACAAACATCAATGACGAAAATACACTCAATACACACCACAAAAGACTGAATTTCATAATTTAAGAATGAGAAAATGGATAACGAATTTCGTTAGGTTGCATGGCACTATCGCTATCGCTATTTTGGTTGAGACAAGGGAGTATGGGGACACCATCTCCATGCAGGGTCACACCCCCCACCCCCTCAAGGGGGAATCACCCCTGCACCCCGCCCTAACAAGATGAATGCTGAGATAGCGCTTCGCAAAACGTGAGTGGACAAATCTGAATGCCAACAGGAGTCTCTAACACCGCAACGTCCACCTGGAAGACTTCCGCCAAATGAGCAGGCGTCAGCACTGTCCGAGGAGGGCCTACGGCCCATAACCTGCCCTGTCGCAGAAGGGCGATACGATCGCTATACCGTGCCGCCAGATTAATATCATGCAGCACCGTAATCACGGACAAACCTTTTCTGTTCAGGCGCTTGAGCAATTCCAGCAAATGCAGTTGGTAGTGAACATCCAGGTAAGTGGTGGGTTCATCCAGCAGCAGCACTCTGGGATCTTGAGCCAGCGCCAGTGCTAGAAATGCCCGCTGCCGTTCGCCGCCAGAGAGGGCTTCCACAGGGCGATCGCGGAACAAGGTCAATTCCGTCTCGGCGATCGCAACGTCCACCTTCTCCCGGTCAGTGTTGGTCATCTCCCACTGCCACCAGGGTTGATGGGGCGATCGCCCCAGGCTAACTAGCTGCCACACTGTCAGACCTGCGGGCACCCGGTTTTGTTGGGGTAAGAGGGCTAATTTCTGGGCCACCTGGTGCGGGGACTGGGTGTGAATGGCTTTCCCCTCTAGATAAATTGCACCCCTTTGAGGGACAAGAAAACGGCTAATTAACTTCAATACGGTTGATTTGCCAGACCCATTCGCACCAATCAAACTCAGCCATTCGCCCTTTCTTAGATCCAGATTCAAATTCTGGATCACTGGAAGCGATGAATAACCACCTGTCACCTGTTCTACACTTAATTCCTCATATTGTGTGTCCATGATTATTTGAACTTTTAAGTTCTCCTTTCCTCATGTCTTTGCCGTCGATATAGCAGCCAGATCAGCAGCGGCGATCCCATCAGCGCGGTGACGACCCCGGTGGGTAACTCCACTGCGCCCAGACGCGCAATCAAATCCGCAAAATTAAGAACCAGTGCCCCTGCGATCGCAGACAGTGGCAACACCCAGCGGTAATCAGTGCCCACCAGTAACCGCACACCATGAGGCACCATTAATCCAACAAACCCAATCAGGCCACTCATGCTGACAGCCCCCGCCGCCAGCAGCGTGGCACAGGCCCCAATCAAGAGGCGCGATCGCCCCAGAGAGATGCCCAGGCTCATCGCCAGCTCGTCCCCCAAACTCAAAAGATTGAGGGATCGAGCCAGCAGACAGCCGAGTAGTAATGCAACCCCAATGTAGGGACCTGCCATCGTTACCTCTGTCCACCCCCGCCCATTCAGGCCACCAATCAGCCAATTCAGCGCCAACTGAATCCGGCCATCGTCCGCCAGCAGCAGCAACATCGCCTGTACAGAGCCAAATAGGGCGCTGACGGCCACTCCGCCCAGAATCAGCCGTTCCACGACAATTCCTTGTGGGGTCCAGGCGATCGCAAACACCAGCAACGCAGTCAATGCTGCGCCTGACCACGCTGCTAAAGGCACCCAGAACTGCACCCAGCCCAGCGTTAAAATGGCCACAACCAGCAAGCCTGATCCAGCGGAAATCCCTAATAAATAAGGCTCTGCGAGATCGTTGCGCAGCATTCCCTGTAGCAGTGTCCCGGCCATGCCTAGCGCCGCCCCTACCGTCAAAGCAGCAATGGTTCGTGGGAGCCGCAAATCCCAGACAATCGTCTCCTGAACATCGGTGCCCCGCCCCAGCAACGCACCAACCACCTCTGGAATGGTCAATGGAACGGAACCGTTGGTCAGGGAAACTGCCACAGTCAGCAACAACCCACCCAGGAGCAGGCAACCAACCACGAAATGATGGGAAATCCCTCCCAGTCGAAAGTTTTGCAGTCCCCTCAGACTTTTTTTCATCTCTATTAGAGCGAATGCGATCGCTGAAATAATGACGTGTTTCAACCGAATTCTGCATACAGCGCTTTGCGCTGGGATCGAACCAAAGTTTTTGTTGAGAGCCACGCTCCACGAGGCTCCCAACAAAAACTTTGTACCTCACGCGTTTGAAAGTGCTGTACTACCCAGTTCAGATTGTGAGCGTGCAGCATTCTGCCAATTCGACTGGCTGAGTCGCTTGCCAGAATGCAAGAATTTGCTCACTCACCTGGTGAGGATAAAAGTAGTGGAAGAAATGCCCTCCCTGAGCACTTTGCCAGAGGCGATCACCCTCCTTCATCCAGGGCCACCACCCCTGCTGCAGGTGGGGATCAACCACCCCATCATCCTGACTTCCACAAATCAGTAGAGGCACAGACACGCCACCCGGAAGGAAGCTGGTGCGTTGGTACAGGGTGTGGGGTGACAGAGAGGTTCGCAGATCGGTGTCCAATACCTGCATCAGTTTGCGCTGCATCGACTGGCATCGGCGACCGAATAGATTCTGAACCGTCTGCATCAGCAACATTTCACGCGTACAGGGAAGCATCTGGAGCTGGGCATAGTAGTGGGCCTGCCAATCAACGGCTGGATAAACCCCCACCGAGAGGAGCGTTAGGGATTTGACTTGCTCCGGATGGCGACGGGCGTAGAGCAGGGCCAGCAGTCCACTGATGCCATGTCCGATCAGATGAACAGGATGATGGTCTTTCAGGTAGTCTTGCAGTAACTCCAATGCACCTTCCAGGGACAGGGGTTCATCTTGAGTTTGGCAATATTCCCATTGTGCGATGACCAGATGCTGCGATAAACGCTTCATCAGGGGATAGTCAAACTCCTTGAGAGCTGCACTTCCAGATAGCCACAGAACTTCGGACAATTGTTGCATTGGGAGTCTTCCTGTAAATCACCAGATTTGTGTTCGAGGGCCATGGAAAATACAGCCCTCAAACAGCCGCGACCTAAATGCCAAATTCACGCTTGAGCTGGGCAACCCAATCCTTAATCCGGCTATCGGTCAAATCGGATTGGTTATCTTCGTCAATGGCCAGACCCACAAATTTGCCGTTCCGAATGGCCTTCGATTCACTAAAGTCGTAACCATCTGCGGACCAGTAGCCGACCGTCGTGCCGCCTAACGAGGAAATTTTCTCCTCCAAAATGCCCATTGCATCCTGAAAATTGTCAGCATAGCCGACCTGGTCGCCTGCCCCAAAATAGGCAACCTTCTTGCCCTGAAAGGCGATCGCATCCAGTTCATCGTAGAAGCCTTCCCAATCGGCCTGAAGCTCCCCGATGTTCCAGGTTGGGCAACCTACAATAATGCAGTCATAGGATTCAAAATCGCTCGCCTCTGCATTTGCAATATCAATTAAATCAACCACTCCAGCTCCACCCATTGCTTTTTGAATCTGCTCTGCAGCAGTTTGAGTGTTGCCTGTCTGTGTTCCGTAAAATAAACCGATCTTTGCCATAGATTCTGTTACTCAAATTTCGTTAATTTGTTGTCGATCAACCGTCAAATCGTATCCTTGGCGCTCAACGAAGTGCTCCTGGGGAGAACACTTGATCATTAAGCGGTTTCTGGCAGTTCGGGCTTTACCAGGATGTAAAACCAGTAGTGCCTGGGTCGCTTAGGGCGATCGCCCCCATTTCCCTTACAGCACGAGGAAAATTCTGAATCTTCAGAAGAAGGCATTGACTGCCGACAATGAGGGCAGTACCAGTACAGCCCGCCCTGACCAGCATGTCGAAGTAGCTTTCCAGAACAGCATAGACACTGCATGAGTTCGTGTGAGGAATGAAGGAAAGAGGGATCTCAATCGCCACCTGCAAGAAATCCCTCCAGTACGAGAGGAGACCAGCGTCAACCTGGAATGACCACAAGTTCACACCGTTCTGAGAATGCCGAATGGCGCTCACTTATTGAGCATTCTTCTCAAGAAGCCCAACAAAATTTAGTTTAGAATCATTCTCAATAAGTTGATGTTAAGTTTTGTTAAGCAAGGCCCGCGATTGCCCTGTACTCCAGACCCTGGAAGCGCTACATTAGAAGGCTTAGAGCCGATTGTGAAACTTAAAGATCGCTCCATGATCAGTTGCTAAAGCCTTTGATGAATCGACATTTGACCTGTAAATCTGATGGTTTGGCCACAGAGGATGTCGGTTCTTTGAATTACCAATCCCTATCCTGCTGTCTGCCAGACTTGCGTGCTGTATTAGTAATTAGTCTCAATAAACTTCCTCTGTTTACCAATCCTTATAGGCAGCCCTTTGCACTGACCTAAGGGATCTGCTGTTTAATAAAACCCCAGTTTTGGGGGGGGGGGGGGGGGGCCCGCCCACCGCAAA
>JBIKWV010000263.1:0-6391 GCA_044356135.1 Elainellaceae cyanobacterium | reverse complement strand
ACTGGTGATCAGCAGGATCAGGTAGCCGACCCGCAGGGTGAGGAAGCCTTTGAACAGGTGGGGGTCAGTTTTGATTAGAACGCTGAGGTAAATCAGGATTTCTTGCGTGATGGGGCGATCGCGGATATCCTGACGCACAAATTCACGAATCTTTTCCATCAGATCGGATGCTGGCAGCGGACTCGTGATCAGCGCATCCTCGCTGTAGGACTTGCCAATGGCAATCTGCTTCTGACGTACCAGGATGTCGGTGACCGCATCGGACAGGCTGACATCCACCTTGTCGAGCAAACCAGCCGATCGCCGAATAATGGCCCACAGACGCAGTTGGCTCGCTTTGTTGTACACCTCATCCAGAAGATCTGCCACCGTGACAGGCTGACCGGGGCCACCAAAGCCCGTGTCAAAATCCAGCCCCTGCAGACGGTGCAGCGCTTCCAGTAGCTCGATCTGTTCATACAGATTTTCAGACTGGCGCAGGTTATCCAGCAGCAGCGACGGGTTCGTCTCGTACTCCAGCAGGAATTCCTGCGTGGTACCGAGGGGGTAGTTGCGATCGCTCGAGAACAGCAGGGAGTAAGGCCGGGGTTGGGCATCCTGTACCGGGTCAGCGGTGAACGCAAAGTCGTGGATAAAATCAAACCGTTCCGTAGCGGCGGTCAGCATTAACTCCTGGAGTCGCCCCAGCTTTACGGGCACCAGGCCGCAGCGCCCCTCCCGCAGTTCCTCCATCAGGGCCAGGAGGGGCGCTTCTTCCTTTAATAGATCGCGGGTGAGGAGCAGTGCCATCGTAGGACGCCCCAGATAGCTCCAGTGGGTCCAGATGTAGGCCAACTCACCCCGGATTTGTTCAATCAAAAAGTGGTAATCCAGCGTCAGGTAGAACTGCTGCTGGTCCAGGAAGGAGGGTAAAAAGGCGATCGTTTCCCCCCGAATTTTGAAAATGCGGGAGGTGGTCAGACTGCGTAAACGACGCATGGGACGCCCCGTCAGGCCCAGCTTGTCGTTGCGACCGATCTGGGTAAAAACCTGCACTAGTTCCCCTGCCTGCCGTACCTGAACGGGTTCCACCTGGCTGGGCGTTTGCGTCGCAATGCCGTAGGCGGCCAGCTCACTTTGCAGTGCTTCGTCCTCCGCCAGCAGCACCACCTGGACGCTTGGTTTGGGGTGCTGACCCAGGCGCAGGTGCTGGTTGAGCGGGTCAATGTCACCGGGGGCGATCAGTCCTTCCTCCAGTAATCGACCCAGGTAGAATAGGCTCTGCGCCCAAACCAGGGGAATATTGTCGTTGGGGAGACGAGTCTGACTGTAGGGATTGGCGCGTTCGTCGGCGATCGCATCCTTGGGCACGTAATACAGTTCTGGCAGCAGGTGAAAGCCGTTGCGCTCGACCAGCAGGGATTCGAGGCGATCGCGGTACTCCTGAGCGGTAGCCTTGTCGCTCCGGAACAGCGCATCCAGGTAGAGATAGGTGAAGAATAACGGCCACTCACACTCAATATGTTCGAACTCCTTCAGCTCTCGGGGTTCGTAGTGCAGGCGAGTCACATCCTCAATCACGGTCTGGTGGCCGTCGCGCAGAAACCGCTTGCAGCCGTAGTTGCCCTGGAGCTTAGAGACAATATTTTGCCGGGTGCGCTCCACCAGGGCGGGATCCTCCACCGCAAAGGCCGGATAGCTAATCACGCTGAGCACCGCTGCATCTACTTCCTTTGAGGCCGATTCCCTCGGCAGCAGAGAATCCAGCGTGACGCGGGCACGGGCGATCTCATCCGGCAAAACGTGGATCACCGATGCCTGACTACCCCGTACACCAAACAGGTTCAAGCCCCGGATGGCTTCCAGCGCCGCCTTGGCCATGCCGATGGAGCTGGCGTTGAGTTCTGGTTTACCGTGGTTAATCTTGTTGCCTCGCTCCCAGATGCCATAGTCCGGTGTGCGGTAAGTGCGCCCGATGTAGTAGATCAGGTTCTGGACAAAGTTCACCTCGTCCAGCGTGAAGATGATTTGCAGTCCGGAGGCCGTCATCTGAGCCAGCATCAGGACAAAGATGGAGGTAGCATCCAGTTGCAGGTGACCCCATTCGTCATCACCCACTACGGTGTCGGCAGTGCTCAGGTCGTACTTGGCGTGCAGCGCGTCCAGCAGATCCTGCGTCTGCTTAAACTTCTCAACTTTGTGGGATTGCCGCATCATGGCGAACAGCAGTCCCCGCATCAGCTTGACAACGCTCTGCTCCAGCTCATAGCCGCGACCGTTGTCGGTGCCCAATCGGCGGTAGGCCAGTGCTAGTCCCCACACCGCCAGAATGCTGTATACATTGTCGCGTACCCAGGCGTCGGTGTAGTTGCCGTGGGTGTTGACAGCCGTGCTGGCGGGGAGCAGTCCCGTCAGGGGGTTCTGTCGGGAGAGGATGACCGCTTTGATTTCACGGTAATAGGTGTCGAGGCGAAGCTGTAGTGTATTGTGAGGTTCAGCAGACGAGGGTAGGGGCAAGCCTGAGTGAGACATACCGTTCCTTAAGAGAATCTTTAGATTTTAACCAGGTCGGGGGGCGATCGCCAATCAGGTAGTTGTGTTGAGCAGGCACGGCGCACTGCGCCGTGCCTGCTCAACTTGATGTTTGTGTTCAGTCCAGATTATCGGTGTGAATCGAGAAGGTCAGAACCGTCTCATCCACGCCTTTAAGCTCCAGGGGGCTGAACTTGGTGATAGTGTCCTGGTCTAGATAGTCCGCCACCGCAGCGGAAACCAGAATTGTGTTGGGTTCAGCAGCCTCCTGGATGCGGGCAGCGATATTGACGCTGGGGCCGATCGCCGTATAGTCTGCCCTTTCTGCCCCGCCAAACATTCCCACAACGGCGGTTCCCTGGTGGATGCCGCAGCGAAACTGTACCTGGCTGATCCCCTGCTCCTGCCAGCGTTCGTTCAATTTCGCCAGGGTGCGGTACATCTCACGGGCAGCGGCGATCGCCCGTTTCACCTGCTCATTGGGGCTGATTTCCTCCGGTGCCCCAAAAATGGCCAAAATTGCGTCGCCCATAAACTTATCGACGGTGCCCCCATGCTGGAAGATGGCGTGGGTCATCTCCGTCAGATACTCGTTCAGCAGCTCTGCCACGCGGCGGGATCGCAGGGTGTTCGACAGTTGAGTGAAACCGATGATGTCGCTGAACAGAATTGTAATCATCCGTGGTTCAGGTCGCAGATCCAGGGCGAGTTCTCCCCGCGCCGCTTTGTGCACCAGAGAATCGGGCAGGAATCGCTTGAGAACCGACTCAGTCAGGTACGTGTTCAACTCCGCAATCCGCTGTTCACTCTCCTTGAGGGCCAGCAGGTTACGCACCTCTGCCAGCAATTCACGAGCGTTAAAGGGTTTTGATAGATAGCCATCGGCTCCCTTTTCAACGCCTTCAATTCGGGTTTCTTCATCCGCCTTTGCGGTCACCAGTACGATTGGGGTGCCCCGCAGGTCAGGCTGTTGCCGAATCATCTGGATCATCTCCATCCCCGAAACCAGCGGCATCATCAGGTCGGTCACAATTAACTGGGGGCGATGTTGCTTGGCTACCTGAAAACCGTCGGCCCCATTGCGAGCCAGCAGTACTTCATAGCCTGCCTGCTGGAGAATGCTCGCAATAAAATTGCGCATATCAGTGTTGTCATCGACGACCAGAACTCTGGCAGGTGGCTTCTTCTCAGCGGATCTTTCCTGTTCCTCCGGCAGGCTCACGCCCTGAATGAACGGATTGTTGGCTGGTAGAAGAACGTCCAATGACTCCTGTCCACCAGACTCCTGAGCATCTCGCTCAACGTCCACATCTGCCAGTTCCACGGCTGCCCGACTGTGTTCAAGCTCCGCAGGGATTTCAATTACCTGGTTGGGAGGCAGATGGGAAATGCCGGATTGCAACCATAGGGTGAAGGTAGTGCCCTGACCGTAAGTGGATTCGACGCTTACCTGACCGCCATGCAGTTCCACCAGTTCTTTTACCAGGGCCAACCCCAGACCACTGCCCTCGTAACTGCGGTTCGTCGAGCCATCGGCTTGACGGAAGCGCTCAAACAGATGGGGAATCTGATCCTCACGAATACCAATTCCTGTGTCCTGAATTTTGAGCAGGCAATGGTCACCTGCTTTGTGGACTGCAACTGTAATCTTGCCACCCGCCGGAGTGAACTTCATGGCGTTCGACAGCAGGTTGTACAGTACCTTGTCAAATTTCTCCAGATCTAGATAAATTGGAGCGCACTCCTCCAGGTGGGTAATCAGGTGAATCTCCTTCTTTTCACAGTAGGAGCGGAAAGAATCCACCACCTGAATCACAAAGTCCTTCAAGTTGCAGGGGCGGAAGCTGGGCTGCATGCGTCCGGCATCCAACCGCTGCAGATCCAGCAGTTGGTTGACCAATCGCAATAGACGACGGGAATTGCGCAGGGCAATGACAGACTGTTCGTGGGTTAACCCCTGCTTCAGAGTCACCGCTGACTCCAGTGGCCCGATCGTCAGGGTCAGGGGAGTGCGGAATTCATGGGAGATATTCTGGAAGAATTCGTTTTTCTGTCGATCCAACTCCAGCAGTTGTTCAGCCTGCTGGCGAGTTTTTTGGTAAAGGCGCGACTGCTGAACGGCGATCGCTGCCTGAACTGCCACTGCCTGAGCCAGACCAATTTCCTCAGGAATCCAGCGTCGGGACTGCTGCACCTGCCGCAGGGAGATACTGCCAATGATTTTTCCATCCGACAGCAGTGGCACTACCAGTAGGGCGCGGGCGGGGGATCGCAGCGGCAGATCGGGGACTCCCATCTCTGGATGCTGGTTGAGGTCGTCGATCACAACCGGAGCCTGGGTCAGGAGCAGGCGCTGCAAAACTGGATTCCCTTCAATTGGCACCAGCGATTGGGGTAGGGAGTGACGACCTGTGAGGTCTACCAGGTCTGAAGCACCTTCCCCTTCAGCATGGCTGGCATCGTGCAAACCCACACACTGTACAAACTCATCCTCCTCCGTCCACAGGGACAGGGCACACCCGTCTGCATGGAGCGCCTGACCCAACTGTTGGGTAATCGCCGCAAAGATATCCTGGGGATCAAGGCTGGAACGAATCGTCGTGGTAATGGTATTGACCAGTGCCTCCCGTTTGGCCAGTGCCTGCATCTGCTCGTAGGTGTGAGCCTGCGAAAGCGCCAGCGCTGCCTGATCCGCTACGGTTACCAGCATTTGTACTTCGTCGTTCTGCCACACACGAGGATAACGACTCTGGTGCAGTGCCAGGACGGCCATGAGTTCCTGCTGACAGACCAACGGTACCACCAGACTGGAGCGGATTCCCGCCCTGAGAAAGGCTTGACGTTGGGAAGGTTCGAGGATTTCGGAATCCGTTTCCAGGTTCTGGATGACCTGGACATCCCGCGTTTCCCAGACCGTGTCAGCCAGATCAACAAGTTTGAATGGGGGGTCTACAGATGCTGCATCTTTGTGGGAGCAGTAGATGAACAGGTCGTCCTCCATCTGATTGCCCTGGAAGGGGCGCAACAGACAGCAGTCCACCTCAAACATATGCCCAACCGTTTCTACAATTGTTTGCAGAATCTGCTGGTAGCTGAGGGCGCGGCGAATGGTGTTGGTGACAGCATTCAGTAAGGATTCTTGCCGCAGGGTTCGACGCAGCTCTTGAGTGCGGGCTTTGAGGACGTTATGGGTATCCACTGCCTGCCGCACAACCCCCTTCAGTTCTTCATCGTCCCAGGGTTTGGTGACATATTTAAATACTTTTCCAGAGTTAATGGCCTCCACCAGATCGCCGACATCGGTGTAGCCTGTCAAAATAATCCGGATAATGTCTGGATACTGGGTGGCAGTCAAGCTGAGAAACTCGGTGCCGCTCATGGAGGGCATCCGCTGGTCAGAAATAATGACGGCGACCTCGCCCTCGTTTGTCAGAATTTCGAGGGCAGCCGGACCGCTTTCTGCCCGCAACACCTTAAACTCCCGGTAGAAGGTGCGGAAGAGCAAATCCAGGTTATCCGGCTCGTCGTCAACGACCAGAATTTTGGGTTTTGAATGATCTGGAGATACCATGCACCGTGTAGCTCGCTGTCTCTGTCTGAACTGTCCGTCTGAACTGTCTGTCTGAACGGTTCCAAACCTGTTCCAAACTGTTTTCACCTGTCCCAAACTCGTTCTCAAACTGTCTCCGAAGTCAGTTTGCTTGATGCACAACCCGAATCTTGCCCAAATTCTGCCTCAGTCAGCGCGATCGCTTCCCTGTACGTGTATAGCTTCGTCACCCTGGTTGGGATCACGAATTAATTAACCTGGAATATTTTTTGATAGAAGTGAGGCTTAGCCGCGCTTCTATCAAAAAATATTCGGCTTTAATTAATCCAA
>JBIKWV010000262.1:0-6392 GCA_044356135.1 Elainellaceae cyanobacterium | reverse complement strand
GAAAGCTGTTCTCATGACCGCCGCTGGCAGTCCCGAGGTCTTAAAGATCCAAACCGCTCCAGAACCCATCATTCAAAAAGACACTGAACTCCTGGTGCGCCTAAAAGCTGCCGGGGTGAATCCCATTGACACAAAGCTGCGCAAACGAGGGACATTCTTCCCCAAACAGATGCCTGCCATCCTGGGCTGTGATGGTGCAGGCGTGGTAGAAGCAGTAGGACCAAAGGTGAAACAGTTTCACATCGGAGAAGAAGTGTATTTCTGCAATGGGGGACTGGGGGCACATCCGGGAACCTACGCCGAGTATGCCGTCGTGGATGAAAAGTTTGTCGCCCATAAGCCCGCCACCCTTACCTTTGCGGAGGCCGCCGCCGCCCCACTCGTCCTGATTACCGCCTGGGAGGGGCTATTCGACCGGGGGAACCTGGAAGCAGGTCGGCAGGTCTTAGTCCACGCTGGAGCCGGAGGCGTGGGCCATGTCGCCATCCAGCTCGCCAAACTCAAGGGAGCCAGCGTCTGTACCACCGTCAGCACCGAAGAAAAAGCAGAGTTTGTCTATGGCCTGCGGGCGGATCAGGCGATCCTCTATACCAAAACTGATTTCGTCAAAACCACCCTGGCCTGGACCAACGGTGAAGGGGTAGACCTGATGCTGGATACCGTTGGCGGCAAAGTTCTGTCCCAGTCCTTCGCTGCCACTCGTGTCTATGGCGATGTCGTCACCATCCTCGCCCCCGAAGGCAAGACAGACTGGAAAACTGCCCGTGATCGCAACCTCCGGGTCAGCTTCGAACTGATGCTCACCCCCATGCTGCAAGGGTTAACCCAGGCTCAGGCCGACCAGGCCAGGATTCTCCAGCAGTGCGCCCGCCTGATCGACAACGGCGAACTCAAGATTGCCCTCACCCACACGTTTCCACTGGAGGAGGCGATCGCCGCCCACCGCCTTCTGGAAACTGGCTCGCTGACTGGAAAGATCGCCCTCGTTATTGACGAGTAATCCTTTAGGCTGGCTTCGGCTCCCATTCGGCAAGCTCAGGGCAAGCCGCTCAGCCAGCGATCGTTTTTTGCGCAAATATGGATCTCCCCCTCGTCTACCACCCCGACTACGTTGCCCCGCTGCCGCCCGGTCATCGCTTCCCGATGGAGAAGTTCCGGCTGCTGCATGAGCATCTGCTCAGCACTGGCGTGGCTCAACCGGAGCAGTTTCACCAGCCCGAATTGCCTCCCCTGGCGTGGATTGAGCGGGTTCACACCTCCGAATATGTCCAGGCGTACTGCGAAGGAACCTTAGACCTGAAGGCCCAGCGGCGCATCGGTTTGCCCTGGAGTCCGGCCCTGTCCAATCGCACCCGCATCGCCGTGGGGGGTAGCATTCTTACCGCCAAATTGGCACTGGAATATGGGCTGGCCTGCAACACAGCCGGGGGAACTCACCACGCCTTCCCCTCCTACGGCTCAGGGTTTTGTATTTTTAATGACCTGGCGATCGCCTCCCGCGTCCTCCTCGACCTGGGGCTGGTGCAAAAAATCCTGATTGTGGATCTGGATGTGCATCAGGGCGACGGGACTGCATTCATTTTTCAGGAGGAACCGAGGGTTTTTACCTTTTCCATGCACTGCGAAGTGAACTTTCCAGGAACCAAACAAAAGAGTGACCTGGACGTGCCCCTGCTGCAGGGCATGGAGGATGAGGCGTACCTCCAAACACTGGCCGACTACCTCCCCGATTTGCTGGCGCAGGTGCAGCCCGACCTGGTGCTGTACGATGCAGGTGTGGATGTGCATCAGGGCGATCGCCTGGGCAAACTGGCGCTGACGGATAGCGGGCTTTACCGCCGGGAAATGCAGGTCTTGACCACCTGTGTGTCACTCGGTTTCCCGGTGGCCTGTGTGATTGGGGGTGGCTACTGTGAGGACATGCCAGCGTTGGTGTATCGTCATGCCATCGTGCATCGAGCTGCAACCGAGGTTTTTCGGCAATATCGCCTGTAATCGCGCTGATTTTTTCTGAAAAGCTGACTGCGTCAGCTTTTCAGAAAAAATCAGCGCTAAAATAAATATGCCGCGAAACGCTCTCACAGAGAGCGTTTCGCGGCATTGTAGAAAGAATAAGTGATTTTGGATCCCGTGCCCGTTTTTGGTGCGGGTCGGGGTACGCTGGTACGGAATTTTCCTGTCTGTTTGATGTTGCACCAGGGGAGACACGGCCATGAATCAAGGGTTCTCATCTGATCCGCAGAATCAGCCGAGCAAGCACCCTGCGTCCATTCGTCCAGAGAATGCTCTGCCAGAGGGGTTGGCGGCGCTCAAAAACAAGAACTATCCAGCGGCGATCGCCCTCCTCGCTCCCCTGGCTCACCACAGCACCGATGAGACCGTTCAGCTCAAGGCACAGGTCGGGCTGGTCATGGCCTACGAGCGGCTGGGGCAAATTAAAGCGGCGATCGCCCTGGGTCGCCGTATGCAGTCGAGCAGCAATCGTCAGGCGGCTCACTGGGCAACCCAAACCCTGGAAGAACTCACCCGCCGCTATCCTGCCGAAGCCGCTACGGCGATGGAAACTCCCGCGATGGATGACGAAGTCACCCAGCCATTCCATCTCCCTGCTGAGAACAACCCGATCGGAGAACAGGGGACGATGATCACGCCGCACAACTTTACGGGAACTGCTGCCCCCCCAACCACAAACGCTCAAACCAAAGCGCTGACCTGGCGACAGGCGGGACGATCGCAGCGCTGGAATCCCTTACCCGTTGTCGATCGATCACAGCTCTGGGCCGTCTCGGCGATCGCGGTACTCCTGCTCATCTGGTTTCTGCGAACCATCGGTCAGATTGCCATCATCATTTACAACTCGATCGCCAATCGCATTACTTTCCCGGTCGATCTGCGGTATACCCTGATCTATGCCGATCCACTGGTTTTCATCATGCTGCTGGTGCTGGTGTTGACCATTGCCCTGCCCTGGTTGATGCCCCTCCTGTTGCAGCGGTGCTACGGCGCAAAACCCTTCAGCCTGCGCCTGCTGGAGCAGTCCAGTCCAGAGGCTGTTCGCCTGCTGAAGCGTCAGTCCAATCAGCGCCGACATCCCGTTCCCTCGCTGGAACTGTTGCCAACGGAAGCCCCCGTCCTCTTCACCTACGGACTGCTGCCCCAAAAAGCCTGCATTGTTGTCAGTCAGGGACTGCTGGCCCAACTGGCCGATGACGAAATCGCCGCCCTTTATGCCGCAGAGCTGGCCCATCTGGAGCACTGGACGGTGCTACCCCTGTCGGTAGTGGCGATCACCGCCCTGCTCTCGTACCTCGCCTATCAACAACTTTCCCAGATAGGGGATTCGCTCCTGTCTCCCAACTCCAAAAAGCAACCGAATCTTCTGCTTCAAGCTGCTCTGGGCGGTGTTACCTCAGCTTTCTATGGTCTGTACTGGGTCTGTCGGCTGGCGGGCCTATGGGCGGCGCGAGTGCGCACCCGCTATGGCGATCGCACCGCTGCCAACCTGACGGGCAATCCCAATGGTTTGATTCGTGCCCTGTTGAAGCTGAATTTGGGGCTGGCGGAGGCGATCGAAACCCGCAAGCAAACCGCTGCTCTGATAGAAAGTCTGGACTTGCTGTTTCCGGTTGGCCCCCGGACTGCCCTCACCTTTGGCAGTGTCTACCCCCAGTTTCCCACCCCAGACCTGTTGGACTGGGACCGCATCCGATCGCACCGTTGGCTATCGCTGCTGGATGCCCATCCGCCCCTGGGCGATCGCCTGTCCCAGATCTGTCAGTCCGCCCAGCGCTGGCAACTGGAACCAGAACTGGACTTTGCTGCCCTCCCAGCCGCTCAGCAGGCTTCCAGATCCGTGCTGTTGCTCCAGGTGGTGCCCACACTGGGATTTCTGGTGGGGCTGGGTCTGGCACTATTCATGTGGGGCCTGGGGGCGATCGCCGAACGCCAGCTCTGGTACGAAATTTCCTGGATGGCCAGGGATCAGTCGTTGCTCATTGCCCTCCCCTGCATCGGCTTCAGCCTAGGCACGTTCTACCGGATTAACTTACTGTTCCCCGATATCAAGCGGCTGAATGTCCAGACCAATCCCCCACTGGGCGACTTGCTCACCAATGCCACGGCGCTCCCGGTGCAGGGTCAACCCGTGCGATTGCGGGGCACTCTACTGGGTAGACCAGGTATGGGCAATCTACTGAGCCAGGATCTGCTGCTGCGAACGGAGAGTGGCACCATTCGCCTCCACTACACAACCGCCGCTGGGCCACTGGGTCAACTGGTGGCGCGATCGCAGCCAGCCCAATGGATCAACACACCTGTGACGGTGGTCGGTTGGCTGCGTCGGGGAAATGCTCCCTGGATCGACGTAGAAATCTTACAGCCCCATAAGGGGGCCGCCCTTCAGGCGGGACATCCGATCTGGACGACGGTGGTGGGGGCGATCGCCGCCCTGTTTGGCCTGTACGTCCTGTTTACCGGATGGCTTTAAAGATCTGGACTTTTGACTAAATTGCGCCGATTGTTCCTGAAATGCTGACTGCATCAGTGTTTCAGAAAAAATCGGCACCAGAATCAAAGATGCCGCGAAACGCGCTCTGAGAGGGCGTTTCGCGGCATTGTAGAAAAAATAGTCAAAAGTCCAGTACTTAGTAGATTGTCATTTCTGGTGTAGATGCTCAAACGGAGGATGTTCCCCTTGACACTCCATGCTCAAGCGATCGCCCCAATTCCTGAAGAAACCGTTCGGGTGGCACAAGCCACCTTCCCCAACGGCAATCTTTATCTAAAGATGCGGGATGAGTTGGGCGTATTTTTCAGTGATGCTGATTTTGCGGCATTGTATCCTCAGTATGGGCATTGTGCGGAAACACCGTGGCGGTTAGCCTTAATCAGCATCATGTAGTTTATCGAGGGCTACTCGGATCGCCAAGCTGCTGATACGGTGCGGAGTCGTATTGACTGGAAATACGCTTTTTGACAACTCCTCGGCCTAAAGGCACGAGGATTCCCCCGAACCTTCAGGCTATTCGTTCGGGTATCCCAGCTTCAGCATCCGCAAATAATACCAGTTGCTTGTAGCAATTCAAATACAATGCAAACATATTGCATTGCACCTCAAACGTTATGGGAAGTCGCGCTTGGCTGGAGACGGGACTAAGGGAAGCTTACCTTCCGCAGTTCGCTCAATTAACCGATACAGAAGAAGGTCGAGCCGAAGCTCAGCAGTTGACCCAGGAGCTGCGGCAGTGGTGGGCCGATAAAGGCTTTCCTTCGGCAGAACAGCAACAAACCCTGATGGATGCAACCCGAAGCGCGATCGCCCAACACCTCGGTAAGGATCACTTCACGATGGGCATCGTGAAGCTGAGTCGGGAGGAATACTTTGCCATTAACCAGAAGAAGCAGAGCAATGCCAGAGACAGGCAGATCCGCCAACAGTTTCTAGAGAAACCGGAGGAGATTGTCAACAGAGCCGTCCGCCTGCTGAAGTCCGAGGAGTGGGCAGAGATCGCCGCTGCCCTGGCTATCCTCACTGGAAGACGGCTCAACGAGGTTCTCCAAACCGCCGAGTTTACCGTCAAATCTCAGTGGATTGTCACCTTTGAGGGAGCGCTGAAACGCAAAGATGACCCCCTGGTGTTCGATATCCCCACCCTGACCACGGCAAAGCGCATCGTCGAAGCAACCTTGAGGCTGCGTCAGATCGCCCCACCGGATGCCAATGAAGCGAAAGTGGGACAGGTGAGCGATCGCATCTTTGCCGACCTGGTGCCCCTGCCTCACGGTAAGGGCAATCTGTACTCTCACCTGTGGCGTTCCGTCTACTGCTGCATCGCAACCTTCTGGTACTGCCCACCCCATACCGATGACTTGTTGTTCAAAGCGCACATCATGGGCCACTTTGAAAGCCTGTCGCCAGAGGAGCGGGCCGACGATCAAAGCCTGCGGCAACGGCTGGAAGTGTTTTCTTCAGATAGGCACTATCGGCTGTATGAAATCTCTGACGATGTGATCGCCCACCACAAGGGCAAACGGAAGGGCATCAAATTGGGCTACGCAGGAATCAAACCATTGGAAGCTTTTGTAGAAGGTATGCCCGAACATCAACCCGCGCCAGTCGAACGGAAGCACCGCACCACAATTCATGTTTGGCAGAACGACCGGGCCAGAATTGTTGCCCTACTGGAAAACTTCGACGGCATAACCCAACCCGAAAAGGTCGCCGCCTGGGTCGAGTGGACTGAACAGCAGCTTGCAAACATAGCAGCACCGACAGAGCAAGTAGAGGAGGCGATCTCCCCTACTCCCATCACTGCCGCCGAACCCGTTACAGAACCAGCAGAGACGACGCAGGAAGTAGCCGCCCCAACTCAGCCCTCCAGCCTTGAGAACAA
>JBIKWV010000261.1:0-6399 GCA_044356135.1 Elainellaceae cyanobacterium | reverse complement strand
CTCGAAAGTTGAACTCCCCATCATTAATTTGAACCCTAATTCGATTGTTATCGACGGGAGTCATGTAGGTGCGTTCTGGTGCAATGGGTTCCGCTCCTTGAGCCATCTGGAACGGTGTTGTTTCGATGCCAACTGCCTGGGCAGGAAGCACAAAACTAGAAGCACCGAGAATGGATGCCACAACCAAAAGGGTGATTTGAATGTTCATGATGTTGACTCTGAACCGGATAGTGTGAAATGAATGCGCAGTAATAGATGAGTCACTAACGACCATCGCTGGGGAAGACAATGAAGTCGCTGCGAATCCAGCCGATCGCACCCGATTCGAGAAACTGTACCCGACACCAGTTCAGGTCGCTACCGGGAGTGTCGGTGTCCTGAGCGCATTGCAGAATGTTGACGCGATCGCCCGCCAGCCCATAACCAATCGCGCGCGATTGCACCGTTGATTGGCTGCGCAGGTTGATTTGTGAATCCCGATCGTGGGCAACCAATGTCCCAATTCGCTGTCCTGACCCTTGAGCGGGGGTACTGCCGTAGGAACTACTGGTGTCCCAGTAAACGTAGAGTGCCGAACCATTGGAGAGTCGGAAAATTTGTCCGCGATCGCCCAGACCGCTCTGGCGAATCACGCGATTCCCCCGCTGATCGGTAAAATTCCCCGGTTGACTGTTGGGCACTGGGGAGAGTTCGTAGCGAGTGCCATTGGCCTGAAGTTGAATCCCGATGTATCCCTGACGCTGAGAGAAAGTGCAGTTACTGGAAAGGGAGGGATAGTCTTCCCCTCTGGCATACAGATCGCAGTGGGCAGGGACGGTATCTGCCCGGGCAGACAGCGCAAAACCGACGGACGCAAAAACACTTGCAGCAGCAAGTAGCGAGGCTTGAATTTTCATTGGTTAATGGTCAGCTCAGTGAGATAACTTCAATTTCAGTGGAGGACTCACAAATGAAATAATACGGAGAATTTACTCCCCACCATCTGAAAAGATAATGAAATCACTGCGAATCCAACCCGTTGCGCCAGAATTGGGGAAGCGCACGTTACACCAGTTGAGGTCGCTGCCACGAGTGTCGGTATCCTGCACGCAGCGGATGATCTGAACCCGATCGCCCACCACTCCATAGTGGGGCGTACTTGAATTGATGGTTGGCCCTGACCGCACGTTAATCCGCGAGCCGGGATTATTGGCCCTCAGGGTTGCAGAACGGGGATTACCCGCGACGGAACCACCGGGAGCCGGAGTACTGGGGCGATTCCCATAGGGAGCGGTGTCCCAGTAGACATAGATGGATTGGTTGGAGAGGCGATAGATCTGACCGCGATCGCCCAATCCCGCCTGCCGATAGGCGGCACGTCCATTTTGATCGACATAGTTTCCGGGCTGATTGCCAGTGGGGGTCAAATCATAGCGCCGCCCATTTTGTAGCTGAATTCCAACCGCACCCTGCCGTTGCGAGAAAGTACAGGGGCCAGACGAAGTGGCGCGATCCTGTCCCGCAGGATAGATATCGCAGCGGGCATTCACCGTATCAGCATGGGCTGCGACGGAAATACCAATGGATGCGATTGCAGCGATCGCCGATCCGAAATAAAGCTTTGCAAATGTTCTCATTCTGTAAACCGCCTGAATCACACAATAAAGAGTAATTGAGAAAAATTAAGAAAAGTCGAAGTTTTCTCAAACAGAAGCTAGGACAATCAGCCTGAAAAAGAAGACGCATTAAAACTCTTAAGCGTTTTTGATGCGTTCCCCTATCACCAACGGATCGAGAGTCATTCTTCGCAAGATATGAATACTCTAACCAGCATGGTGATAGCGATAGACGACAATATACAGCAGAAGTCAATGTATCTGAGAGTTGTAAGAAATTTATTTACTCTGGCCGCTTTTTATGAAGCCTTAAGGATGCTCTTCCAGCGTGCCAGCAGCATTTCCACAGTATTTCTGCCGCAGAAGTCTGTACTCAAAACTGTAGGATGGATGCCTCATATCATGTCCGCTTTAAAACCCATGTCAGAAGTGGTGTGGTGCTTCTTACTGCGCTTTGCAAGCGCGTGTGGTACAAACTTTTTGCTGAGAGCCGCGCTCCACGAGACTCTCAGCAAAAAGTTTGGTTCTATATGAGCACAAAGCGCTGTATCCAAATATGGATGATCAACTCTCCTGTGGCTTCAAGCGATAGCCTAACCCATGCTTCGTTTCGATGAATTCTTCTGCACCAACTTGCTTGAGTTTCTGGCGCAATACCTGGATATAAACCCGCACTGTGGCGTCAGTCCGTGAATCGTCTCCAGCCCAGAGGCGATCCACGATATGGGCAGGGCTAAACACCTGTGTCGGATGTCGGAGCAGCAGTTCTAATACGGCATATTCTTTGGAGGTGAGCGGCACGATCTGTTGTCGAAACGTCACCTCGTAATTGCTGGGGTCAAGCTGCACCCCCCCCCATTGCAGAACGGGCGATCGCTGCCCCATTCCCCGACGCAGCAGCGCCCGAATTCTAGCCAGTAGCTCATCCAAATCGACGGGCTTCACCAGATGATCATCCGCTCCTGCATCCAGGCACAGAACCTTTTGCGCGGTGGCTGACTCTCCAGTCAGAACGAGAATGGGAATTTCGTGATTCAGCTTTGCGTCCGTAGCGCGTTCAAAACCACTGCGAATTTTCTTGCAAAGCTCAAGACCGCTCAGTTTGGGGAGATAAAAATCTAGCAGAATCAAGTCGTAAGTTTTAATTTGAGCCAGCGCCAAACCTGCTTCTCCATCACTTGCCCAATCAATCTGATACCGATTGCTGGTTAAACCTCTTACGAGAGAAGCAGCTAGATCTTGATCGTCCTCCACCAGAAGGATTTTCATCTCAGGTCATACTCACCCAAACTCTACGCCTTTGCCCTTAATCTACCTCTTAAGATGAAGATTAACAAGTTCCCCTCTACCAACCATGCCTGCGTTCCGCCTTCACTCACTCACTCCAATTCCACTCCGCTGGGTACTGATCGTGCCCTTTATCCTTCAGGCAGTCGGAGTCGTGGCACTGGTGGGTTACCTGTCCTACCGCAGCGGACAGCAGGCAGTTTCTAATCTGGCAGAGCAGTTGATGGTTGAAGTGGGCGATCGCACCACCCTTTACCTCGAAAAAACGCTCGAACTTCCACATCTCATCAACCAGCTCAACGCCAATGCCATTCGGTTGGGCACGATTCCCGGATTTGACAGCACCAATACCACAGCCCTGGAGCGGGTGTTTTTGCAACAAATCAAGCAGTTTCCGACCGTTAGCACGATTGCGATCGCCAATGAGCGAGGCGGCATGGTGGGTTCAATCCACAACAACCCTGGTTTGAGCGTTTATCGCACCCAGAGGTTTGCCAGCGGCACCTTATCAATTACGGATATCGATGACAAGGGTAAGGTTGCCCCGCCTGTCATTGTCACGACCACTTACGATGCCCGCAAGCGACCCTGGTATCAAACGCCCAAGCAAGCGGGACAAGCCGCCTGGAGTCCGATTTATCAGGTGGTAGGGCGGCAGCCCCTACTCAGCGTTTCTGCGGGGCTTCCCTTTTACGACGAGGCGGGAAAATTTCAGGGGGTGCTGGCGACCGACATTACACTGAATAATCTCAACCAGTTTCTGGCAGAACTGAAAATTGGTGAAGCTGGAAAGGTTTTTATTGTTGAGCGATCGGGGTTGTTGGTGGCCAGTTCAACTGAGCAGCCCTTATCGTCTGTACAAGGGGGCAAAGCGGAGCGGGTCAAAGCAACAGACAGCACCGATCTGCTCACCCGAAATACAATGGCTCAACTAACGCAATCGCAAAATCTAGAGACAATTAATACAGCTCAGAAGCTTGTCATTCGTCAGGAAAACACCTCCCAATTTGTGCGGGTGATCCCTTTTCGCGATCGCCAGGGGTTGGACTGGCTGATTGTGATTGTGGTGCCAGAGTCTGATTTCATGGCTCAGATCCGGCAAAACACAAAGGCAACGATCCTGCTTTCGCTGCTGGGATTAGCGGGGGCGATCGCATTCGGGATTCTCATCTCCAATCGGGTCACCCGGCGCATTAGCCGACTGGATCAGGCCAGTCGAGAGCTGGCAAAAGGGAATTTAGAGCATCACATTTCGCAGCCGTTACCTACCGATAGCTCGATTGCAGAAGTGCAGGGGTTAACCCAATCCTTTAACCAGATGGCGGAGCAATTGCAGCAATTATTTCAGACGAAGGTTGAGGCAGAAGCAAATCGCCAGAGTGAAGCCCGGTTTCAGCAGTTGGCAGCGGCTGTCCCCGGCATGATTTATACCTTAACTCGGTATCCTGATGGCTCTTTAGGACTGGAGTATGTGAGTTCAGCAGTCCGCACAATTTTTGAACTGGAACCCGAACAGGCGCTTGAAAATATCAACAGCGTGATCGATCAAATTCATCCCGACGATCGCTCAACCTACGATAAAGCCTCCGCTCAAAGTACTTCCTTGATGGAACCCTTCTCCCTGTGCTACCGGAATATTACGCCTTCAGGGCAGTTGAAGTGGGTGGAAGCCAGTTCTCGCCCCTTATCAAATGTAAATGGCAGCATTTCCTGGTACGGCATTTTGTTGGATGTGAGCGAGCGCAAGCGGGCGGAGATCGCGCTCCGACAGTACGAGCGAATTGTTGCCAGCGCCACGGATGGCATCACCCTGATTGATGCTCAGTTTCGTCATCAAATTGCTAACCAGACTTATTTAGACTGGTATAACAAATCCATCTCTGAAATTATCGGATTTCCAGTGAGTGAGCTGATGGGCCAGGATGTGTTTGAAACAATGTTTCGTCCTTATCTGGTTCGTTGTCTGGCAGGCGAAACGATTGAGCACAGGGACTGGCTTGAGATCCCGGCACTGGGGCAGCAATTCTTCAGTGTGACGTACTCGCCCTACCTGGATGAGAATTTGGCGATCGCAGGAGCTGTTGCCAGCCTGCGAAATATTACCTCCCTCAAGCTAGCCGAGCAAGAACTAGAGAAGGCGAAGGAAGAAGCAGAAGCAGCAAGTCAAGCCAAAAGCCTGTTTCTTGCCAACATGAGTCATGAACTCCGCACGCCGCTCAACGTGATTCTGATCATGACTCAGTTGATGAATCGTACCGCTCATCAGCCTTCAGAGTATCAGGAATATATTGACCTGATTTCGCGTAACAGCAATCATCTGCTAAGGATGATTACTGACGTGCTGAACTTATTCAAGATTGAAGCCGAAAAGGTCTTGCTGGAAAACAGCGAAACGAATCTTCCTGAACTACTACAGTCAATCTGTGCAGCCTTCAAACAGCAATGTGCGGATAAGAATATACAGATAAATCTGGAAATTGATAAAACAGCACCCCAATCGATTCTGGTAGACACTCAAAAGCTACAGCAGGTGTTAATGAACCTGACCGGAAATGCTGTTAAGTTTACAGAACAGGGGGGAATTACGATACGTGTTGCCGTTGACTCGGCTAAGGATGAGACGCAGTGCCCGGATGCTGCGATTCCCCTGGCTTTTACGGTAGAAGATACAGGCGTTGGAATTGCGCCAGAGGAGTTGAACCAAATCTTTGATGCATTTGCCCAGGCCGCAGCAGGACGACAGATGACGGGAGGAACCGGGTTAGGATTGAGTATTAGCCAGAGCCTGGTGCGTCTGATGGGAGGAGAAATCACCGTTCAAAGCACTCCGGGAGTCGGCAGCACGTTTCATTTTGTGCTACCCGTCCAACCCCTGGCAGCAGCGGTTGCTTCGCAGTTCCCCGAAGGGGTAATCGCCCCATCTTCTCAATTCAACCAGAGCGTGTTAAGCCTGGCTCCGGGTCATCCGACCTACCGCATTCTAGTTGTCGATGACCAGGAAGCCAATCGAATGCCGCTCGTCAGGCTGCTATCGGAAATCGGGTTTGAAGTAGAAGCAGCAAACTCTGGAGAGAAGGCGATCGCCCTCTGGCAACAGTGGCACCCCCACCTGATTCTGATGGATTTACGAATGCCGGGATTGAGCGGTTGGGATGCAACACGACGCATCCGAGCAGAAGAGATGGATGAGCAAATCCGACAGGTGAAACGAGAAGCGATGGGAAATGCGCCGAACGCCTGTTCAACCTGGCCTGTTGTGGTTATGGCAGTGACGGCTCAGGCGCTGGAGGGCGATCGCAAACATGCCCTGGCAGCAGGCTGTGATGACTACCTCAGCAAACCGATTTCTCTGGAACTTCTCCTGAAGAAAATCGCTCAGCACCTGAACCTCACTTACATCTATTGCTCCGGCAATTAATTTATAGAATGCTGTGTCTGGGCGCGCTTCTCACGCCCAGACACAGCATTCTATTTAATAGCTGGAGCAATAGCTCAGATCTTGCACCTCGATTAAAGA
>JBIKWV010000260.1:0-6404 GCA_044356135.1 Elainellaceae cyanobacterium | reverse complement strand
ACATGGGTTGAAGCTTCCAGAAACAATCTTTTAATCTCTGGAAAAGAAAATACTAAGTAAGCGGGCGCGATTAAGCTTGAAACCCAAAAAGCTGTTCCGCCCGCGCAGCGGGCGGAACAGCTTTTTGGGTTTCGACTTTTTCCACGCCCACTTGCTTACCTCAGTAGCATAATGGCTTCACTTCAGCTTTCTTGAAGGATGTTGTTCATGCCTCATTTGAATTTCGCGTATTTCTAAAGAGACCGAAGGAGGGGGAGACGATGAAGATTCATCAGCTAAAGTTACAGGAGCTAGATCCTGATCACCCGGAGACAAAAGCAACAGTTTCTTTTCAAGGGAAGACGTTTGCAAGAGACACCGATTTCTCTGCAAGAGTGTACTTGCAAATGATCGATGAACTGCAAGGAACAGGCGATGAAGATACCCCGTGTCTGGTGGTTGATATGGGTGGTTACTATAGCATCTGGCGTGTTGTAGAATCACCGCGCACGGCATCTCTGACATTGCATGGGACGATGGCTCCACAGTTTCACTCTGCTAATACGGCAGTCATCAGCCAGAACCCCACGAAACTGGATCAGGAACAGTTGCTGTCGCTGATCAGTTCAGTGACGCAACGGGTGCTGGGAGAAGTGCAAACGCCACAAGTGCCGACAACCCTACAAACCCTGATTGAGCGATTAAAGCAGGAAATTCCTGATCCGAACGTGGCAGAGTACCTGGCTGCACAGTTGCTGGCCCATATGGAATCTGAGGCCAACACAGTAGAGTCTCAGGCTCCTCCTGAATCCGTGCAGCCTGCCCCTGCACAGCCACAAGTTCCTCCGAGACGCAAATACCGGGGGGCCTGGTATTAAATACCAAACCTAAAACCCAATTTTGTACATGGCAAACGATCCTGGGTTCCACTTCTCAAAATTGGGGTTTTCGGTTTTCGCATCGGCACCCAATTAGAGGTGGTAGCATTGGAACCGTCGAGAGCCAGGATTTCAGTCAAGGTGGATGAAAACTCGCCTGTTAATTAAACGCGGGCTGCTGTTGCCGGGAGCGGGTCAACCCCCTCTGTACAACACGGATATTTTGATCGAGGGAAATCGCATTGTCGCTGTTGCCCCCAATTTGGGCGATCCGAATGCTCAAGAAATTAACGCTGCGGGACTTCTGCTTGCCCCGGGTTTAATCAACGGTCACTTTCACTCCCACGAACATTTCCACAAAGGGCGCTACGACAACCTGCCCCTTGAACTGTGGATGCACTTTGTCCGTCCCCCGATCGCCCCACCACCGCTCACTCCAGAACAGGTCTACCTGCGGACTCTGATTGGTGCACTGGAGGCCGTTCGCACTGGAACCACCTTCGTTGTGGACGATGTGAACCAGGCCCCCCACTTTTCCCCCGACTGCATCGATGCTGTTTTTCGGGCCTATGAGGATATTGGATTGCGGGCACTGGTCAGCGTCAGTTTATTCGACCAACCCTTCTACCGCTCTGTTCCTTTCTTCGATGAAGAAATGCCAGAACACCTGCGACAACAGCTCGATCGCCAGACGCCGCCGCAGTTCGAACATCTGCTAACGCTGGCAGCAGACCTGGCACAGGCCAGAATAGGAAACCGAGTCGGATTTATCGTCGCGCCTTCGGCTCCCCAGAGATGTAGCGATCGCCTCCTCATCGAACTCAAAACATTGGCCGATCGCTACAACCTGCCCATGATGATGCACCTGCTGGAAACGCGATTGCAGGCGGTGACCGGGGGAATTCTTTACGGAAAATCGATGGTGGCGCATCTGGAGGAACTGGGAGTACTGGGCGATCGCCTTGCGCTTCAGCACTGCGTCTGGCTGACAGGGGAGGATGTGCAGCGGCTGGCAAATCATGGCTGTAGTGTCGTGTATAATCCGCTGTCGAACCTGAAACTTGGCTCTGGACGAATGGCAGTGAGACGGTTTCTCGATGCTGGCGTGAACATTGCACTGGCCAGCGATGGATGTGGTTCTAGAGATAGTTTGAATATGCTGCTGGTGATGCAGGGGGCAGCATTACTGAACAAATCACCGATGGAGTTACCCGAACGGTGGGTCTCAGCGAGGGAAGCGTTTTCTCTGGCAACCACAGGCGGCGCAAAGGCATTTGGCTATGGGGAAACGCTGGGGCGTCTTGCACCGGGCTGTATCGCAGACCTGGTTGGCTACCGATTATCCACTCCGTCGTTTACACCCCTGAATCATCCTCTGAATCAATTGGTCTATGCGGAGACCGGATCGGCAGTCAATCTGGTCATCATTGATGGCAAACTTGTTCTACAGGAGGGCAAATTGCAGACTTTAGATGAAGCTCAAATCATCCAAAAGATTCACTCGCTTCATCAGCAGCTACTGCCACAGTTAGACCAGTCAGACCGCAGCGTCAGGCAATTTCTACCCTACTACCGGAAGATTTACGAGCGGTGCTTGCAGGAATCGATTGATGCGACGATGATCACACCTGACGTTAGGGGCTTGCCATAAAATAAAATCCCAGTTTTAGCGTGGCGGGGGCTTCGCCCCGCCAAACGAAAACTGGGATTTTAATAAACAGCAGATCCCTTAGAATAACTAAGGGACTTGCCATAAAATAAAATCCCAGTTTTAGCGTGGCGGGGGCTTCGCCCCGCCAAACGAAAACTGGGATTTTAATAAACAGCAGATCCCTAACGTATAGTTGCTGTACTCTTTATACCAACATAATTGGTATTTCAGATGCCAAGAAAAGAACAGGGCTGGATTACGTTTCAATCCTCAGACGAGGAGCGACAGATTTTGGAACAGGTTTGTCAACAAACCCAGCGCACGAAGACCGACATCTTGCGAGAAATGATTCGCCAGATGGGGCGCTCCAGTGCTACTGCGCCACTGGATGTGAATACGATCGACTTCTCTGAGGATCTAGAGGAGGAGGAGGAAATCACTGGCGAAGGAGAAAATAGCGCAACGTTGCAGGCTGTCCAGATCAGCGCCCGCAACGTTTTGAGGGCAAAGGTGAAACGGATTGTGAAGGGGACGGTGAATGCCGAAGTGACGCTGGCGATCGCCCCCGACGTTGAATTGGTGTCGATCGTGACCCGCACCTCGGCGGACAGATTGGGTTTAAAGAAAGGAAAAGAAGTATTTGCGGTGATTAAGTCCAACAGCGTTATGATTGCTGTGGTCTAGAAGCCTGTACGTAACATGAATTTTAAGAATGTTGTTTGATCCACTGATTCTAGAGACATCGAATACGGCCACCTTTGCATTTACGCTGTGGGCTGAGCGTTTCCTTCAGGAATTTGCTTCGCTTCTAAAAATTATTCTCGAATTCATTGCAATTCTGATTGTAGCGATCGCCCTAATCAAAACGCTGCAAAATATTATACGTACTCGAAGACAGCACTTAAACATCTTCAGAGCGTCAACCATTCGTCTGGATCTGGGACTATCGCTGGCTCTTTCTCTAGAATTCCTACTTGCTGCAGATATTGTTGGAACCGCCGTCTCTCCAGGCTGGGAGGAGATCGCCCAACTGGCGGCGATTACTGGTATTCGGACTTTCCTAAACTTCTTCCTACAGCGTGAGGTGCGAGAACTTGAAGCAATGCCCGAGTCGATTGCGGAGATGAAGAAATTTGGGGAGTAAGTTGCTTTATGCTTGCAGGTCGGCGATCGCTCCCACGAAAACCGTGGTGCAGGCAACCCTACACCACGGTGATTCAATCAAGTTTACTTGCCAGCATTATCGCACCAGAGATTGAGTAATCGCCCCTCCCAGCGACCTGAGACTGTTTGTTGCATCGTTGAAATTGAAGCCACCGGAGAACGTGCTGGGGGCATTCATGTAGCTGAGCTGAATCGACATCGTGACCTGGCCAGAGGCAGCGGTATTGATGTCGGCCTCAAAGCTCGCAGCACGAACCAGCACCAGGGCATCCAGTCCATTGCGGGCGACGAAATCCCCGGCCCGCAGGATGGCGCTCGATGCGGTTTTCATCGCGTCCAGGAAACGGTTGGCGGCGACCAGCGCTTCCTGGGCGGTCTTCTGAAATCCGAGGGGACCGAAGACTCTGGGGTCAGCGTCTACCGGAGTGGAGACAAGTCCCCGGCGAGTCAGTTCCAGGAACTCTTGAGCAGCTTTCAGAGCACCCGTTGCGGTTGCAAGAGCGGTTTCCATCCCGCCAATTTCGATTCCCAGACGGGTGATTTCGGCACTGGCCGAGGGACTGGGAATTCCCGGTACGCAAATGCGTCTACCAAAGATTGTCCGACAGCTAGGGCCAGGCGTCAGTTGTCTGATGCGGTCTCGCCGAGACTGGATCCCGTTTCTCAGGTTATTGACCTCCTGTTGTTTGGCATTCACATCATTCTGAGCATCTCGGAACTTACGGTTGGCGGTTTCCCGCTCTGCATTCACAATGCTCCGTTGACGATTCACCTCATTTGTCCAGCGATTAACCTCCTGCTGAGCAGTGGTAACCTTTTGCTGAGCAGCAGAGAGATCGGCGTTGGATCTGGCGATCGCCCCATTAATCTGCTGCGTCACCTCCTGCTTCAGCGCTCGCGTAAAGTCTCGCCCGCCACCGGAACCCATCTGCGCTCTGACGCGGAAGTTGGCGGTGCTGTTAACTCGTGTACCACTGGCCTGAACAGTGGCGTCGAACACATTGAACAGTGTCCCACCCGTGCTGAAACTGAACCCTGCATCGGAGATAGCGATGCTGGTCTGGTTGCTGATACCGAGCAGTTGCACCGATGCCTGAGCCGTCATCGTTGGCATCCGATTTGGCTGAATTACCACATCCACCGTTGCATTATTTAACTTGAACACACCGATATCAATGGGATTGATAGAACCCTTCATGAATGCGCCACGGGTGCGATCGATGGTCATTGCCACCGAACCGCCCACACCGTAGACATTCAGGCTACCGGAACAGTCAAAGCGCTGGTCGGTGAGCTGCACATCGCCCTGGAACATCGGTTGACTCTGGTTTGCCAGCATGATCCGGCTGCTCCCCGCCAGCTTCACGGCAGGGGTGGGTTTGCCGTCGATCTTCACCACGCCTCCCAGGTCCATCGTGAGCACATTGGGGACGCTGCCCTTCATCTGGAAAGCGGTGGTGAACCCGGAGGTCGAAGCCGCCAGTCCAAAGGTGGTTTCAAACGAGGCCAGGTTGTTCACCGCAGCACTACCACGAAGGAACACCACCATCCCCTGCTGAGACTGCGAGGGCTGGGGAACCGCCGTTTGCAGGAGCGCCAGCATGGAATTGGCGTCTGCGTCGGAGAGACGCTTCTGCTGAGGCGACAGACTGCGAAACTCGTCGGGGGTCGTCACCATCCAGCCCAGACTACCGGAGACGGGACCAAAGGTAACGCCCGCATTCCCGACCCGGTAGTTCACTGGAACGGCCTGGATCAGCTCATTCAGCGACAGCGTTTTCATGCCGTTGAGCAGGTGAGCCACTTCAGCGTAGGTGAGGCTGGGGCCGTTGCCGGGAGTGCCCAGGGTGCTGCCACCCAGGTACTTCGGCAGTTGCAGGAAGTTCTGGTTGAGTGAGAACAGGTTGGGGGAGAAGCCTTCGGGGGGCGTGTCGGGCAGCAGGAAGTCGGGGTCAGTGAAGAAGCCTTTGATATTGGTCAGCACCTGTCCGACGG
Source organism: Elainellaceae cyanobacterium (assembly GCA_044356135.1). Lineage (GTDB taxonomy): Bacteria > Cyanobacteriota > Cyanobacteriia > Elainellales > Elainellaceae > CAZVXA01. Next base: position 737 of record JBIKWV010000260.1, on the reverse strand, counting down.
TCTTGAAGCTGGGCGACGGCATGGGGAACTGGGCGTGGGCTTGCAGCAGCAGACCCTCCAGCCCCAGGTATTGAATGCCCACGTTGTTGTAGAACAGGGGAATCGGCACCGGGAAAGAGGTGGGCAGCACCATCACCAGGTTGTCCAGCCTCAGCCGACGATGCAGGTTTTGTGTGGGAGGTAGGGGATTGTTGGGCAGGTTTTCCGGCAGGGCAACGGCGATCGCCATCGTTGCCAGGTCGAACTGATCCACATCTGCATCGATTTTCAGCAGGAACAGTGAACCACCTGCGGTGGGGCCGAAGGAGACACTGCGCAGGGTGATGCCGTTCAGCACGGGCAGTCCCAGCATCAGGCCAGGGAATAGAAGTTTAATCGGTGGATCGCCCTCCTTGACGCTGACATCAAACCGGACTGAACCATCGGGAGAAGCGGCCACTGCAAACTTCAGGCTCTGGGGCATCTGGAAGTTCAGGTAATCGGTAAAGCTGGTGGGCAGTTTGTCGATGGACTGGTCGATCACCTCCAGCACCGCCCGCACTTCATCTGCTGCGTCACCGAGGCCACCCGTCAGCACCTCCAGTTTCTCAATCAGTTTGTCCACCAGATTGACGGTGTTGATCTCCTGATCCAGCGGCAGGGCATCGGGCAGGGTGTCGGCGGCTCCCTCCAGTTTGGCGGCCTCCAGCAGGCGCTTGATCGGCGTCAGGGGCAGCGCCAGGGGACGCACCACCTCA
>JBIKWV010000259.1:0-6417 GCA_044356135.1 Elainellaceae cyanobacterium | reverse complement strand
CCTGCCCAACCAATGTCTGTAAATGCTGCTGTACCCCTGACTGAGCGGTCGGACGCTGGGCAAAGCTGACCGACAAATCCGCTGTGGGCAGGTCATCGGATTGATGCATCAGCATCGTTTCCATGTGCGTTTGCAGCACCTGGATCTGTTGCCGTAGAACCGTTTCAAGCTGGCTCTGGTACGCCTGCTGCTCCTGGAGCGCCTGCACCTGAGCTGCCAATCCGGCGAAATCCTGCTGGGGCACCAGATTGTTCACGGTTTTGACCAGCTTCACCAGTTCCCAACGCAGCATGGTTGGATCAAAAGCGGGTGGAAGTTCCTGAACCTGCCGTTGCAGGTCGCTCATCTCTCCCTGAAGTCCGACTAACTGAGCGCGGCTTGGACGGTTCTGAAGCTGCTGCTGCAATTCCTGAAGCTGGCGCTGGAAAAATTCTCTGGCGTCGGTCAGAGATTCCTGCTGCTGATGCAGTCCCTGTACCTCGTTGACCAGACTTTGCCAGTCTCGACGGGGCACCAGATCGGCGACGACGCGAATCAGTTCTTCGACTTCCTGCTTTAGTGCAGCGGGATCAAAGGGTGGCGGCAGTTTTTGATATTGCCGATTCAGATGCGTAATCTGGTCTTGCAAGGAACTGAGGGCCGGACGGGTCTGATCCGCCAATTTTTGTAGTTGACTGCGAAGTTGTCCGGCATCGTTGCGCAGTTGGGTGATCGCCCGCTCCAGATCGACGACCCGCTCAGGATTCGAAGCTTGTGTCTGGCGAGTCATCAGGATTTCCAGGCGATTTACCAGCTCAGTCTGCTGTTCCTGAAGCAGATCCATGTCTTCGCGCAGGTCGCCCAACTGATACTTTTCAATGGTGGATACCTGTCGCTGCACGTAAGTTTGCAGGGCGGCAATCTCGTCGCTAAGCTGGGTGACCATTTCCCGGTTTTTCACCAGCAGCGATCGCCGCAGACTGCCGAGAATCTCTGGGGTGGGCAACGACTGCACCTGTTGGTCGAGCAGCTCAATGTGTTTGGTTACTTTCTGATCGATCTGATTGAGTGCGAGGGTGGTCTGCTGTTCGGTCTGTTCATCGTGGCGCTTTCGGTTCGCCAGATTCAGCAGGGCCAACATGGATAAGGGGGCGGAGGTATAGAGTAACTGTGACGACACCACAGTGGCCACAGACCCCACCCCTAACCCAATCAGGGACGCATATTCCGCCAGATCCAACCAGTGTGATTTTTTCAAGGTAACCTGCCCCAGACTTCATAAATAGCACCGTCCGCCAAAGCCAATGTTGCGATCGCACACCCCAAATGACTTGCGTGCCGCTGTTTAGAGCGCGGCCAGACCGCACAGCCCTTGAACGGTTAAACGTCAAGGTGGCTTTAATCTACTCTTCCTGGAATTTATAGCCACATCAGGAAATTGGCAGCAGGAGCGTCAAAAAAGCGACAGGATCAGCCCCAGGTCTATACTTAGCAACACTAGCGGTCAGCGCAGGCATCCAGATTCAGGAAAAGATAGGGATACTGGTCGGTGAACCAGCGGTTCCAGATCTGCCTCGCCTGGGGACTGTTGATGAAACTGTTGAGGGTGGTTTGCCATTCCTGGTCACCGTTGGAGAAGGCCATCCCGTAGGCATCACAGGTGAGCGGCGTTTCGGGAACAAGGGTGTACGCTTGCAGCGACAAGTTTTGACGGCGGGCTTCGGTGACCAGCAAAATACCGTCGCTGGCCAAGGCATCCAGCCGACCTGCGGCTAGCGCCTGCACTCCATTAGACAGGCTACCCGTACTGCTAAAGGGAACAACGGTGGCCTGGGGATACTGGCGGTTCACGAAGCGCTGATTAGTCGAGCCGTTGACCACTCCCAGGCGCACGTTGGCCAGATCGCTTAAGGGATTGAGGCGCTCCCTGTCTTCTGTTCTCACCAACAGATGGGTGCCTGTGACAAAGAAGGGAGTCGAGAAGGTTACTCCCCGGATGTCATTACGAATCGTATTGGGGCCACAGTTGAGGACGGCGTTACCCGTTTGCAAGGCGCTGAATCGTTCCTCCAGGGAGGCCAGACCGAGTTCCAGACGAATTGGGCGATCGGACTGCTGCTGAATCTGGGTTGTTAAGGTATTCAGCAGATCGATGCAGTACCCTGTGCGCTGCCCATTCTCATTCATATAGCTGAAGGGGGGCGCACTGGGAGGAACCGTTGCCCTCAAAACACCGGAACGGACAATGTCTCGCACTGTTGTACCCTGCTGCTCTGCCAGTTGGGGCACGATAGGTGGAGGGATGATCGCCACAGGTGAGGCACCGCCAAATGCCTGTTCCAACTGGGCAGGCGTCAGGGAGCGAACGATCTCCAGGTTCAGAGGGTTCTGGCTGATGGAGCGAGCGTAGGCACTGCTGAGAAAGACTTTGTACTCCGGGCGGTTGTTGAGGTAGGTTTGCATGAAGGCCACGCTCAGCGCCTCGCTATATTGCCTTGCCTCCTCTGGGGCTGGCCCCGACAGGAACTGTCCCAACTGGTCGGTGGTTCCCCCGTTACTGGGAGACGCATCCACGGCGGTGTGACCACTGGGGATGAGGAGCGCCAGGTACTTTTCAGGCGTATTGTTCAGCCACAGAAAAGGGTGAATTTGCTCCAAAACAGCGGAGGTGACGAAATCATTGGTGGCGGAGGCCATCAGGATGGGCACCTGGATTCGACTCATTCCCTCTGGCCCAAATACGAGACTGGTCAATGGACTGAGGGCAATCACCGCTTTAATGCGTGAGTCTTGCAGTGGGTAGCTGAGGGCCGGGACGCGATCGACCAGACATTGCAGCAGTGGAGAAATGTTGAGCGTTGGGGGCTGGTTTGTACACTGCTGGCGGATGCGGTTGAAGTTCAGTTCGGCTCCTGCCAGTGCCAGCGCCGTATACCCACCAAAAGAGTGGCCAATCATGCCCACCTGCTGCAGGTTCATGCGGTTGGCAAAGGTGGGATCGGTCTGATTGAGCTGCTCCAGAGTATCCAGGGTGAATTTGATATCGAGGGGGCGATCGATGAATTCTACCGGGTTCGCCTGACTGCGGAGCACGCCGGATAGCAGCGCCTGGGTTCGCTGGTCGTCGCTGCCAATGTGCTGGGGGACGATGACTGCAAATCCATAGGAGGCTAAATGTTCAGCCAGATAGGCGAAGGCGGCACGGCTGGAACCCAACCCGTGGGAGATCACCACGACTGGGGCTGGGCCTGAAGTTCCCTCTGGGAGGTATACATCGACGGGGAACTGCCGTTCGATGGGCTGGCCGTTGAGGGATTGGCGATCGCGCCTCAGTTCCAGCGTCCGTCTTGTAAATCGCACCCGCCCAGGTTGACGAATGTCGGGAAGCTGGCTGAAATCGGGAGCAGGTTGGCTGTTCCGCTCAGTGTCAGCTTCACGGTTGACTGCCCGCACGGCCGCGTCCCGGTAATCCAGCAGGGTCGTGAGCTGCTGTCTCAGCACCAGAAGCTGGCCACCCCGAATCCGAATGCTGGGGCTGGGGTAGCGTCGAAAAAAGTTGATCAGGTTGAAACCACGGGCGTCGCTGGCCGCCAGAATAAAAGCTGATCGCAGTGCCAGGGAACCATCCTGGTCGCTCTCGGTGCGAATGACGGCCCCCAGCTGCTGTAATACCCGTTCACCGATGGGGGAGTAGGTAAATTGGGAGATGGCGATCGGGCTGATCTCAAATCGCCGTTGCAGCACCTGTCGAAACTGCTCCAGTGCCTGAGGATCGAGATAGCGGGCATAGAAGCGCATATCTCCAGTGATCCTGCCTGTATAAGCAAAGGTTTCCAATGACTCGATGGAGAGTGGGAGTTCTGCCGGCCCAATGCTGACCAGCACTCGCTCTGCGCTATAAGCTGGCCGGCTCAGCCCCCCCTCCAGACCGACGCCGATGCTGATAGTGCAGCAGGCGGAGATTAGCCCCACGCAAAGGATATGCAGACGAGAACCAGGTTGTGTGAGTTGAGCCATAAGAATTGTGCTATTGCTCTGTATCTGTGACGCGCCAGCTTAGTTTCAGGTTCACCCAGAAGTTCCATACCGTTACGATGGCGATCGCCAGCAAGTTTGCTACGTAGCGATTGATCCCAAACGTATTAAACAGCAGATTGAGCAACAGCACATTCAGCACCAATCCCGCCAGGCAGATCAGGTTGAACTTCAGGAGTCGCTTCAATCGCTTGCGCCAGCCCTTCTGCTCTCGAGATAGATCGCCAAACGTCCAGCGATCGTTCCAGCAAAAATTGTTCAGTATGGCAACTTCGGCTGCCAATATTTTGCTTCGGGTTAGCCCCCAACCCAGGGCGGAAGGATCGCTCAACAGAAAAAAACACCGTCATATCTACGAAGACGCCGCTCAGACCCACCAGCCCAAACCGCAGAAATCGCTTCAGAGAGCTACTATACTTTTGCCCCAACCAGTCAACCACGCTGGGTTTCTTCGCTGCTCGCATTCGATAGAGCCGCAGTCGTACCAGATGCAGCAGATACGCGACGTACTGCCGCCAGGTGACTTTACTTTCTCCCTCCTGTCGCTCTTGAAAGACGTAGCCCGCCTCTGCAATACGGGTCACATCGCCACGCCCAATCACCTCCAGCAAAATTTTATAGCCCAGTGGATGGAGTGGGTAGTTGGCGATCGCCTCCCGTCGAACCATAAAATAGCCGCTCATGGGATCCGAGACTGCGCCCACTACCTGGGGGAGCAGGAGCAGTCCCAGTAGTTGTGCCCCCCGCGACAGAAACCGGCGGATGAGGCTCCACTCGCTGACCCCCCCTCCGGGAACATGGCGACTGGCAACCGCCAGATCCGCCCCCTCATGCATTGCTCTCAACAGTTGCAGCAGAACCTCCGGAGGGTGTTGCAAGTCTCCGTCGATCACCCCCAGGATCTCTCCCCGTGCCGCTTGCCAGCCCCGAATCACTGCCGTTGACAGCCCCCGCTCCTGTTGCCGTCGGATGACCCGCAGGTGGGGAAAAGTAGAGGTCAGGGCGGCTGCCAGTTTCCAGGTTTGGTCGGCGCTATCGTCGTCTACCACAATCAGTTCGTAGTCATTGGGTAGGGCGCGATCGAGCAGATTCGTGAGTATCTGCACGATCCGCTCTACATTTTGTGCCTCGTTATAGGTGGGGATGACCAGAGAAAACCGTCTCTCATGAGAGGTCGAAATCGCCAGCGGTGGTATCACCAGATCGCCTGTCAGAGTCGGGGTGAGTTGTAGCAGATGAGGATTGGTCATGCACCGTAGGAAATAGACGACTAATTCAGGAAACAAAGCGTACCCGTCTCAGCAGAACGACGTGCTGCGTCTGCCACGGTCAAGGCATATAAACTGGCCTCTAGACTGACGTAGAGAGGACTGCCCTGGGTCAGATGATCCAGTACTGCATCGGTGTCTCTGGCGAACAGGCCGCGCCGACTGCCCATTTCTAACGGATAGCGGTCTTCTCCCTGTACCAGGGTTCCGGTTTCCCCATCGATCAGGATCGCGCCCTTCTCGCCATGAATGGTGAGCGATCGCTCTGCCTGCCAGATCGCCTCTCCTTTGCCGTAGATCACTTCTGCGACCAGCCCATTGGTGAATCGCAGTTGGGCGGTACACAAACAGGAGGTATAGGGACTGGGTAGCCCCGAATTTGACCAGTACCGTGACTGACAGCTAACGCTCGAAACGGGGCCAAACAGATCGGTGAGACGGTGGATGCGAGACACTGCCCCCATCAATGGGAACCCAAACAATTCCGGTTGATAGGTCCACTTATTGGGGGCGGGGCGCTGGGGGTTGAGATTGCTGTAGCGGACATAGAAAGGGGTGCCCACCTTCGGCAGTGCAGATTTTGCCGCCAGGTGGATGCCGCTCAGCAGTTCAATGTGCTCAACGTGCAGTAGCTTCCCTTTTGCCCGGGACAGGGCGATCAGGTCTTGAGCGTCGGTCAGTTCCAGCGACAGCGGATACTCGACGACGACGTGTTTATCGGCCTCCAGCGCTGCTCGCACAATCGCCCCGTGATCCCGGTTAACCGTGGCAACGACGACTAAATCCACCGCTGGCATCTGCACCAGTTCCTGCCAGGAAGCCAGGGGCGTGACTCCGAAGGGTTGAGAGAATTCCGTAGTGCGGGTGGGGGAGTGTCCTGCAACGACAACCAGGTGCGATCGCCCGTCTGTCTGTAGCGTCTCGGCTCGAAGTTTTGCTGCGTAGCCTGTCCCCACCAATCCCACCCCAATCGAATCCATAGCACTCCTGCACGGTTACCTGAGACGCTGTATCCCTTCGCCCCTGTTGTTCCTCCTTTTGTACCATCTGATTGAGGTTACTACAAACCAATTCAACGGTAGCTTCGGGGCTTGCCATAAAATAAAATCCCAGTTTTGGGGTGGGGGGGGGGCAC
>JBIKWV010000258.1:0-6418 GCA_044356135.1 Elainellaceae cyanobacterium | reverse complement strand
CAGGGGACGAGAATATTACTAAAAAATGGGTGGCATCGCCACCCATTTTTTTTCTTCTCGTCCCCAGGTTCCGCCTGGAGAGGGGCTTTCGGAGGCTCTGCCTCCTGCTCGAAGTTGGAGGCAGAGCCTCCAGATCGCATCCCCCGGCAGAGACAGGGGACGAGGAGGTAGAGGAGTGTTTCCCGGCAGAGCCAAGGGACAAGCACAAAAAAGGGTGGCATTGCCACCCTTTTTTATTGAGGAATGGGAATTAAATAACCTGTATTTTTGTGGGACGGGCATCTTGCCCGTCCGGGCGGGTGAGACACCCACCCCACAGGTTGCTGAATCAACAATTCTAAGCCTTTTTCAGCCAGCTAAACATCGCCCGCAGGTCTTTCCCAACCTCCTCGATCGGATGCTCCGCTTCACGGCGACGCATGGCGGTGAAGCCAGCCTTACCTGACTGGTTCTCCAGCACAAACTCGCGGGCAAACTGACCCGTCTGGATTTCGTTGAGAATCTTCTTCATCTCAGCTTTCGTTTCGCTGGTGACGACACGGGGACCACGGGTGTAGTCGCCATACTCCGCCGTGTTAGAGATGCTGTCGCGCATTGTGGCCAGACCACCTTCAACCACCAGGTCTACAATCAGCTTGACTTCGTGCAAACACTCGAAATAGGCCAGCTCCGGCTGATAGCCTGCTTCCACCAGCGTTTCAAATCCGGCCTTGATCAGCGCCGACAGACCGCCGCAGAGCACAGCCTGTTCGCCAAACAGGTCGGTTTCGGTTTCTTCACGGAAAGTGGTTTCCAGAATGCCTGCGCGGGTGCCGCCGATGCCCTTGGCGTAAGCCATTGCGCGATCGCGTGCCCGTCCAGACGCATCCTGATAGACCGCGAACAGGCAGGGAACGCCTTCGCCCTGCTCATAGGTGCGGCGCACTAAGTGGCCAGGACCTTTGGGGGCAACCATCACCACGTCCACGTTAGCCGGGGGAACGACTTGAGCGAAGTGGATATTGAAGCCGTGGGCAAACAGCAGCACCTTGTCGCCCGTCAGGTGGGGTTCGATCTCGTTCTTGTACACCGTCCGCTGCACCTCATCGGGCAGCAGAATCATGATCAAATCTGCGCTGGCGGCGGCATCTGCCACTGGCTTGACGGTCAACCCCTCAGACGCTGCCTTAGCGGCGGATTTGCTGCCGGGATAGAGCCCGACAATTACGTTCATGCCGCTGTCGCGCAGGTTCAGGGCATGGGCGTGGCCTTGAGAGCCATAGCCAATGATGGCAATGGTTTTCCCTGCCAAAACGTCTAAATTTGCATCCGCGTCATAGTACATCCGAGCCATAAGGGGTTCTCCGTCCAGCAACTCTATAGAAAATGCCAAGCATTTGATTCTACCAAACAGAAGCAAACCGAGGGAAGATCTTTGGCAAGTGCGGTGCGCCGCACTTGCCATGACCGCCCTGATCAGTAACGTGGGCGTGGAAAAGTTGCAACCCCAAAAGCTGTTCCGCCTGCTGCCCGGGCGGAACAGCTTTTGGGGTTGCAAGCTTAATTGCGCCTACCTCATGTGTAAGAATGGTTGATGGTCAATACGCGCTTTAAGAGAATCCTGTGACTGCTACCCTTGCGAACCCTGGTGCTGCTCGACGTGCTGTTTTTCCCTTTACCGCTATCGTTGGCCAGGAAGAAATGAAGCTGGCTCTGCTGCTCAACATTATCGACCCGAAGATTGGCGGGGTGATGATCATGGGCGATCGCGGCACCGGAAAATCCACCACCATCCGTGCCCTGGCAGATCTGTTGCCCGAAATTGATGTGGTGGATGGCGATCCGTTTAACAGCTCACCCACCGATCCCGATTTGATGAGTGAGGAGGTGCGTCAGCGGTTCCAGAGCCAGGAAGCATTGCCTCTCGCTAAGAAGAAAGTGCAGATGGTGGATTTGCCCCTGGGAGCGACAGAAGACCGGGTGTGCGGCACCATTGACATTGAAAAAGCGCTGTCGGAAGGCGTGAAAGCCTTTGAGCCAGGTCTGCTGGCCAGGGCCAATCGCGGCATTCTCTATGTGGATGAGGTGAACCTGCTGGATGACCACCTGGTAGACGTGCTGCTGGACTCTGCGGCCTCCGGCTGGAACACCGTTGAACGCGAGGGTATCTCGATTCGCCACCCGGCCCGCTTCGTGCTGGTGGGTTCTGGTAACCCCGAAGAAGGCGAACTGCGTCCCCAGTTGCTCGACCGCTTCGGGATGCACGCCGAGATTCACACGGTGAAAGAGCCTGCGCTGCGAGTGGAAATTGTGGAACAGCGATCGCAGTTTGACCAGGATCCTGTCGCTTTTCTGGATCAGCACCAGACGGAGCAGGACGCCCTGCGCTACAAAATTGTAGACGCGCAAAATCGTTTGCCCTCCGTGAAAATTGACCATGACCTGCGGGTAAAAATCTCCCAGGTTTGCTCTGATCTGGATGTAGATGGTCTGCGTGGGGACATCGTGACCAACCGAGCCGCCAAGGCGATCGCCGCACTGGAGGGCCGCACTGAAGTCACCCTGGACGACATCCGTCGCGTCATTGGCCTTTGCCTGCGACACCGTCTGCGCAAAGATCCGCTGGAGTCGATCGATTCTGGATATAAGGTAGACAAGGTGTTCTGTCAGGTGTTTGGTGTGGCGGAACCTGAGCTGGTGCAGAATGGTGCAAGAGCCAGGTAATTCTCTGCCAGATCCGTAACACCTGGTAGTGATTCAGCATGACTAAAGGGGTGCATTAGCATTGTGGAGCGGGCAATCTGTCTGCCCAGAGAATTGGGCGGGCAATCTGTCTGCCTAGAGAATTGGGCGCAATCTGTCTGCCTAGAGAATTGGGCGGGCAATCTGTCTGCCTAGAGAATTGGGCGCAATCTGTCTGCCTAGAGAATTGGGCGGGCAAGATGCCCGCCCCACAAGTTTTGCATTGTTTGGAATGTGCGTAAACGATGAAGCAGAACGACCTGGAGTTCTACGATCGCAGTGCGGATGAATGGTGGGATCAGACCTCCAAAATCTTTGCACTCTCCTATCTCAACCGCCCGCGATTTCAGTTCTTCGATCGCTACCTCCCTGACTGGCGCGACCTGAAGGTTTTAGATGTCGGCTGTGGGGGCGGATTTACCTGTGAGTTTCTGGCGGAACGAGGGGCAATTGTTGTTGGCCTGGATCAATCTCAGAAGTGTATTCTGGCTGCCCAGACCCACGCCCGCACCAGCGGTTTTGAGATTGACTATCAGACAGGTGTGGCGGAGGAGATGCCGTTTGGCGATCGCACCTTTGATGTCGTTGTCTGCGTTGATGTGCTGGAGCATGTGGCCGACCTGGAGCAGGTGATTGGGGAAATTAGCAGAGTCCTGAAACCGGGGGGATGGTTCTTCTTCGACACGATCAACCGCAACCTGAAATCCAGGATGGTCATGATCTGGCTGATGGAAAACCTGCTGGGTGAAATTCCCCGTGGTGTACATGATTGGCGCAAATTTATCCAGCCTCAGGAGTTAACTCACCGATTGCAGCAACAGGGATTTTCAGACGTAGAGATTCGGGGATTTGATGTGTTTGGCAAAGCGCTCCGGCTAAACTTTGTGCCCTATTTCAACTACCTCAAAACGGGCGTCGTCGAGGTGGAAATTAACGACGACACGTCAATCATGTATATCGGGAAGGCTCGCAAAGTGGGGAGCAATGGATAATTTGTCGATGACGCCTTTAGAACCTGCCGATCGCCAGCGACTGATCTCGTTGATCGAGGAATACGCTCCCTTTGACGAAGCGGAAGCACAATACCAGATTTCAATCCTGAACTTGCTGCGAACCTGCGCTACGCCGCTTGATCGCCAGAATTATGAGCCAGGACATATTACAGCGAGTGCCTGGATCGTTGCCGAAGCTACCAACCAGGTGGGCCTGATTTACCATCATCGGCTGGCCTGCTGGCTCCAACCCGGTGGACATGTAGACCCCGGAGAGACAGAGATTCTGGCGGTTGCGCTGAGGGAGGTGCAGGAGGAGATGGGGATTGCGCCCGATCCGCTCAGAACTGTTTTGTTCGATATCGATGTGCATCCCATTCCAGCAACGGATGTCCATCCCAGCCATTTTCATTTCGATATTCGGTTTCTCTGTCGAGTGGATCTACAGCCCATTACCCCCGCCTCTGATGCGGAACAGGGCCGATGGTTTTCGGTGGCGGAAGTGCGCCAGCTTGCCATCGATCCGGGAATGCGGCGGATGATGGAGAAGTGCTTGCAGCGGGGGATTTTGATCGCCAACTGATTTACAGCGCTTTGCGCTGGCATACTGTTGAGCGCCGCGCTCAGCGCCGCGCTCAACAAAAACTTCGCTCCTCACACGCTTGAAAAGCGCTGTAGCATGGGGCTGTACTGTGCCTTCCTGTTGCTGTGATCGTTTTGACCGAAGCCTTCGATCCAGGTCTCCCTGAGATCAACCGCCACGACCTGGAGGCCGCCTCCACCGTTGCAGCGCTACTGGGCCACACGGTGTACGCCATCCCCGTTGATTTCGCCCGCTGTGGAACGGCTGAGAACGCAGTTGCCCACATTCCCACCCACCCTTCCAAAACTCCCGCTATCTGGCTGGGTTATATCCCAACGCAGGAACGTTATGAAGCCATCCATACCGCACTTCTGCAAAAGGGGATGCATCTGCTGAACACGCCAGAGGAACATCTCATCGTTCAGGAATTTGACCGGGCCTACCCACGGTTGCTTGGACTGACGCCAACGAGTGTAGCGGTGACGCATATCGATCAGGTGGCCCAGGCGGTTGAAGCGCTGGGGGTTCCCCTGTTCGTCAAAGGGGCTATCCAATCGCGCAAGGTGAAAGGATGGAAGGCGTGTGTGGCGGACACCCGGCAGGAAGCAGAACGGCTGACGCAGGAATTGCTGGAGCAGTTGCCGGAGTACAGCCGGGGGCGCGTGCTGCTGCGCCAGTTAGTAAAACTTCGGTGTGACAATATTGCGTCAAATGGATTTCCTTTAGGTCGGGAGTTTCGTGTATCAATTTATCGGCAACGGGTGATTAGCTACGGCTATTACTGGGAGGTAGATGATTTTCAGCGATGGCTCTCTACCCCGGAGGAGGAGGAGATGTTTGCGATCGCCCTCGAAGCCACCCGCCAACTGGCGGTTCCTTTTGTAGCGGTCGATATGGGGCAACTCGAAGATGGTTCCTGGACAGTGATTGAGACGGGTGACCCGCAGTTTTCGGGCCTGACCCAGATGCCGCTGATTCAGCTATGGCATGAGCTAGAACAGGCAGTACAATACGCTGCATGAGTCGATTTTTTCGCCCACTAAAATACATTCCCTGGCTCGTTCTGGGGCAAATCGCCGCGCTGGCGGTGCTGATTCTGGTTGTGTTTGAGGGGTTAGTCTGGGCACTGGTGAATCAGGTACCCCTCGTTCGAAATCTTCTGAACGTCATTCTGACGTCTCCCGTGAATCCGCTGTTCTTCCTGGCGATCGCCTTTGCGGTCGGTGCCATCGCTGTTCTACTGCTGGAGCGACTGCGGCGGGATGTAATTATCACTGCGGGCAACCTCTGGGCACTGGTGCTGTGCTTGCTGTTGCTGGTGGCGCTGCGATCGCTGCTCCCCATCCAACCGCTGGTGGGGGAGAACGAAACGACGCTGATTGGGGTGATTATGGGCGTTTTCTGGCAGGGACGACGCTACTGGCGTTAGAACTTTGGTAGTTTGAGTCACAAATTAGAACTCCGAGGTTCTATAAAATAGCCTCTCACTATTGCTAAATCAACTCTATGTTAGAGCCGCAGCTTGCGCCGACTGTTCCTGTCCAGGGAACACCCCCGATTCTGGAGTTCCGCGAGGTTGGTCTGGAATACCAGATGGACGGGCGGACGATGACGATTCTCGATCGCGTATCGTTCTCTGTGGAGCGATCGCAGTTTATCTCGCTGGTTGGTCCGAGCGGCTGCGGCAAGACGACGCTGCTGCGCATGGTGTCCGGTTTGCTCCCGGTTGAAATTGGAACCGTCACGTTTCAGGAGGAACCCATTCGCGGGCCGCTGCGGAGTGTGGGGATCGCCTTCCAGAATCCGGTGCTGCTGCCCTGGCGCAATACAATTCAAAATGTGTTGCTGCCCCTGGAGGTCGTGCCGCCTCACAAGCAGCAATTCAAGCAGAAGCTTCCTGGCTATACCAAAGCTGCAGAAGAACTACTGGCAACGGTGGGGCTTTCCAGTTTTAAGAAGCATTATCCCTGGCAGTTGTCGGGTGGGATGAGGCAGCGAGCCTCCCTCTGCCGTGCTCTGATCCACCATCCTGAAGTACTGCTGCTGGATGAACCCTTCGGCGCACTGGATGCCTTCACCCGTGAAGAAATGTGGGAGATGCTACAGGCGCTCTGGATGAAGA
>JBIKWV010000257.1:0-6420 GCA_044356135.1 Elainellaceae cyanobacterium | reverse complement strand
TTGTGAATCGTCAGGCAGTAGGCATAGTTCAGGTCACCAAACAGGTTTCTCAAGTCCCAGAACTCACTCCAGCGCTTCTCTTCGGCGTAGAGTGCCAGAAGCTGCCTGAACTGAGTCTGACTCTGCTCATGCAGCACTCGCAGCGTCCGCATTTTTCCCTCATCGGTCACCACCTGGAGCAGCCAGACGATCCAGGCTCCCTCCTGTCCCAGGGCAACATTCAGCACCTCACACTCGCTGGAGGTTTGCATGATCACGTTTTCCCCCAGCAGGTAGGGGCTGTTGGCCACCAACCGTTCCCCCTCCACGAAACGAGGGGCATCAGCTCCATGAATCGCGGCACGGATCTTCCGGTTTAGATAATCCACTCGCTTATTTGTATAAGCCAGTATCCGCACATAGTCCGGGTCATTTTTATAGGACTCGCTCTGAAACGCCCGCACCATCTGCCGTTCCCACTCCAGAGGACGCATCACGAAGACGCCCTCGGTGCGATCGCCGTTGGCATCCGTCACAAATTTGGGCAACCGTTCACGGGTCAGGTTGTTGCGAATAGATTCGGCCAGGAGGGCGATCGCCCCTCCATAGCGCATCACTTCTGTGAGATCAGAGCGATCGTGCACCTGAGTGAATACCCTGGACTCGTGCTCACCGACGGGAGGAAGCTGCGCCACATCACCAACAAACAAAATCTGCGTTCGCTTCAGCAGATCCGCCGCCGAGAAGGTGAGCAGCAGCCACAGGTCTTCGCTGATCATGGAGGCTTCGTCTACGATCACCAGTTCGTAGCGATCGAAATAATTCTCGCTCTCTGGATCGGGTTTAAACACCTGCTTGCCGCTGGTCTGGTCTATTTCAGGCCGCAGCCCCAGCAGTTTACAGCAGGTCATACTTTCTACATCCAGATCCCACTCGGCGGCCATCCGCTCCAGCACCTTGGTTGCTTTATTACTGAAGGCCGTCAACACCACCTTACGGGCATCTCCCTGCTCCCGCAGCCGATGAATCAACGCCTGAAGCAACGTTGTCTTCCCGGTTCCAGCAAACCCGGTCAGCAAATACAGTTTTTCCCGACTGGAAACAAATGCCTCTAATTCCTTCAAAGCCTGCTTCTGCTGCCGATTGAGTTGGATACCCGGCAGCACTTCAGTTCGTCTGGCAGTTTTTTGCGTCATGAAGGAAAGGCTGACACTGTTTCCATTGTGCCCTGTTCCTGGTGGGAAGTACAGTCGTTCTCCCAGGTTAAGTCAGGTGCCAGACGTGTTTGAAAACCTGCTGGATTATTGATTTCCGTGTGCAACGCGAAAGGAAATCAATAATCCAGCAGGCTCTCAGACCTGGAATTTTGACTATTTTTTGTACAATGCCGCGAAATGCCCTCTGAGAGGGCGTTTCGCGGCATATTTGGTTTTAGCGCCGATTTTTCCTGAAACGCTGACGTGGCCAGCATTTCAGGAAAAATCGGCGCATTTTAGTCAAAAGTCCAGTAAGACAGACCTCAGGAGTAAGGAGAATAAGTTCTGGATGCGGTTACCTGTTAATATTTATGACGCGACTGCTGTTGCACCAGGCAGGTTTGACCTGGTTATCTCCCGTGGGGAGAGCGTCGGGTATGCTAAAGAATAATCCTGCTGGGTAGCATCGCTTTCCAACCGGATGATGCTTGGCAACCCCTGCTTCAAATCAAACGCCTGTAATTGCTGCAACATAGGGCAAAGTCATGGTTCAGGAACGAGTATTACCAGTCTTTTCGACCACGGAAGCACACATCACCCGCGAAGAAGGGTTGATGCTTTACGAGGACATGGTCCTGGGTCGTTTTTTTGAGGACAAGTGCGCCGAGATGTACTATCGGGGCCGCATGTTTGGCTTCGTCCACCTGTACAACGGGCAGGAAGCCGTCTCCACAGGCATTATCCGAGCCATGCGGCAGGGCGAGGACTATGTATGCAGCACCTATCGGGATCACGTCCATGCCCTCAGCGTTGGCGTGCCCGCCCGCGAAGTGATGGCAGAACTCTTTGGTAAAGCCACAGGATGCAGCCGGGGACGCGGGGGATCGATGCACCTGTTCTCGGCAGAGCACAAGCTGCTGGGGGGCTACGCTTTCATCGGGGAGGGAATTCCCGTGGCGCTGGGAGCGGCTTTCCAGACGAAATATCGCCGAGAGGCCATGAACGACGCCAGCGCCGACCAGGTGACGGCCTGCTTCTTTGGCGATGGCACCACCAACAATGGCCAGTTCTTTGAATGCCTGAACATGGCAGCGCTGTGGAAGCTGCCCATTCTGTTTGTTGTGGAGAACAATAAGTGGGCGATCGGGATGGCGCACGACCGGGCCACCTCCCAGCCGGAAATTTACCGCAAAGCCGAAGTGTTTGGCATGCCCGGTGTGGAAGTCGATGGGATGGATGTGCTGGCGGTGCGAGCCGTGGCGGAACAGGCGATCGCCCGTGCCCGTGCAGGCGAAGGTCCGACCCTGATTGAATGTTTAACCTATCGTTTCCGGGGTCACTCCCTGGCGGATCCCGATGAACTCCGCAGCAAATCTGAGAAGGAGTTCTGGTTTGCCCGTGACCCGCTGAAACGTCTGGCCGCTTATCTGACAGAGCAAAACCTGGCTTCCCAGGAGGAGCTGAAGGCGATCGAGCGCAAGATTCAGGAAGTTGTAGAGGACTCGGTTAAGTTTGCACAGGAAAGCCCTGAACCCGACCCCAGCGAACTGTACAAGTATGTTTTCGCTGAAGACGAGTAGGACACAGGGGCATCGCGCTCCCGGTCAACTGCGAAGCGATCGCCAAAATCATCATGCCTGACCCAATCATGTACGAGGACAGTGAGAACTACGTCGTGCTGGAACCTGACCAGCCCGAACAGTTTCTCACTGCTCCCGAACTGCTGGAAAAACTCAAAAGTGTTCTGGCATCCATGCCGGAGCGTTTGCCCAGAGACGCGCAGAGATTTTCGGAGCTGGAGCAACAGGCCCGCTACGTCATGGAAACCTCCTGTGAGCTGGATGTGGGGCCGGATCAATTTCTGCAATGGTATGCGGTGCGTTTAGAAAAGTAAAACGCGACTTAAAATTGTAGAAAAAATTGCCTGCCGCGTTGCGGCAGGCAATTTTTGTAAGTATTTAGTGCCTATCCGAAAACCGAAAACCCAAATTCTGGAGGGCGCGACGCTGTAGCGTCGCGCCTTACAGAATTTGGGTTTTCGGATAGGCTCTTAGCACCTCCCTTGAGTGAGAATCACTACATATTCGGCATGACAATCGCACCTTTTCCCCAACCCGCCGCTCCTCATGCCTCTGAAGGTGGCTGGCACGGACAACTGAAGCTGGACTTTGCCCCGGGAGAGCAGGGAACCGTAGTCGAACGCGCCTTCGCCCAGACCCCCCTGAAGTTTCAGCGCCCTTTCTATCCTGAAGGCAGCGTGTGTCATGGGGTAATGCTGCATACCGCAGGGGGAATTGTGGGGGGCGATCGCCTCACAACCCAGATTTGCCTGCAACCCCAGACCCATGCGCTGCTCACCACCGCTGCTGCCACCAAGGTTTACCGCAGTAATGGACAAGAAGCGCAGCACACTGTTCATCTTAAGGTCGCCGAGAACGCCTGTCTGGAGTGGCTCCCGCAAGAAATGATCGTATTCAATGCTGCCCAGTATCGCCAGAAGATGAGGGTGGAGCTGGCTCAGGGCGCGATCTGGATGGGCTGGGAGATTACCCGTCTGGGACGAAGCGCTTGCGGAGAGCAATTCTCTAGTGGACTTTGGCGATCACACACCGAAGTCTGGCAACAGGGCCAGATCATTTGGGTTGATCCCCAGGGAATCATTGGTGGCTCTGAGATGATGCACAGTCCCCACGGGTTGGCTGACTGCCCCGTGGTGGGAAGCTTTGTGCTGGTGGGGCGATCGGTGACACCAGAACTAATGGAGCGGGTGCGTGCCACGGCGCAAATCCATACCGGGTCGCCCTGGCTCCTCCCAAGGCAGGCCCCCGAAAACAGTACACCTGACACCTTGCCCCAAACGGGAACAACTCGGCTGACCCGCGGCCTCCTCTGTCGCTATCGGGGACACTCGACGCTGGAGGCTCGTCGCTGGTTTACAGCGGTATGGGGAGTGCTGCGGTTGGAGGTTTTGGGGCGATCGCTGTGCAAACCCCGAGTCTGGTGACCGATCACTGGAGAGGGACAGAACCTCCCCAGATCCCAATCATCTGTTGCTCCTGCGGCGCAACAGATGATTGAGAGTAACAACAAAATGGACTTTTGACTAAATCGACGCCAAATTGAACAGGCCGCGAAACGCCCTCCGAGAGGGCGTTTCGCGGCATTAATTATAGAGAAAATGGTCAAAAGTCCAGAACAAAAATGAACAATTTTTCCCTGAGCAGCGTCACTTCATCAGGTTGTGCATTATTGTATTGGGTATATTTTTGTATTACAGAATCTTTGTTCTGGGTATGCTTAGTTCGACTAACTCTGTTAATGTAGCGACTTCCTGGAGTTAGTCCTATGATAGGGTCGGCACCTTTTGATACCTCGTCAGCATAAACTTCGTGTGGGAGATAGGGGAATGTATCGGGTTTCACTCATTGCAACTGTTGGAATGCTGGCGCTCTGGTTGGGCGGATGTGGGGGTGACGCAGACCAGGCTGTCAGCCCCTCCCCTGAAGAAACCACCGTTGCCGTACCTGTGCCAAATCCTGGGGGCGATGCCGCAGCAACGCAGTCGCTCACCGCGCCAAATGCACCGAAAAATCAAGCGCCCCCCAGAGGCAACCTTCCCCCTGAGCTGATCAGTTCCACCAATCCCAATCAGCGCCTGCAAGTGATTCAGCGTAGCCGCCCCGACCCATTCTCGCTGGTGCCAACCACTCCTGTTGTGGTGCAAACCACAACTTCAGATGGGGCTGCTTCACCCTCCTCTCCCCCGATCAACCCGCCTCCAGGGGGAGCGCTTGCCCCAATTCCCAACCTGGTGCCTCAGACTCCACCACCACCACCACAACCTGATCTGGCCAGGGCAGTACGGGTAATGGGCGTAGTACAGATTGGTCTGGTGCCCCATGCGATCGTGCAGGCCCCCAATGAACCCAGCAGTCGCTATGTGCGGGCAGGACAGCGTCTGGCAAATGGTCAGGTACTGGTGCGTCGGATTGAGGTGAATGGTGCTGCCGATCCGGTTGTGGTGCTGGAAGAGAACGGCATGGAGGTCGTCACCGCTGTTGGTGAGGGCGGATCCCCTGCCACTACCCCGACCCAACCGTCTGCCAGTGTCTCCCCTGGCCAACCGACTGCCACAGTGGTGGTTCCTCGCCGGGTTGCCAGCAACACTCTATAGCACTCCAGCATTGACCAGAGAAATAAAGGATCTGCTGTTTAGTAAAACCCAAGTTTGTGCTTGGCGCGGCTTAGCCGCGCCAAGCACAAACTTGGGTTTTACTGTTTTTTTATGGCAAGGCTCAGCCCTGGCAGACTAAAACTGGGACTTTATTAACCTGCAAAACCCTAAACCCCTGTTGCGGGGCTGATTTCGCTGGTATCACAGATCTGTAACATTCTGGGCAGAGCCTTGTAGCTCCGGTACAGTGAGGATAATATTTGCGCGATCGCCCATCCTATGACCTCTTCCAGTCCTGAATTTTCTTTCCCATTTCCCTTTGAGTTTGCTCCCCAGGCAAGACAGGATGCCGAACTACTGGAGCAGCTCGGTTTTGTGCCCGGATTACGAGAATTGCTGACGGTGCGCCAGGTTCACGCTTTGGAGCATGCGACTGTCTGGGTGTTGAGCGAGGCGCAGGCGAAGGCTACTACAGAAGCGCTCAGCGGCATGTCCACGGAACGGGGATTCTATCTATATGGAGCTGTCAACACGACGGATTTGCGGCGGGCGGTTGAACGAGCGCTGAACCGATTGGTCAATGGCGATTGGGATCTGGCGGTTCACCCCCGCTGCGGCACCAATCTGTCAGCATCGATTCTGCTGACGGCAGGGCTGGCAATGGGAATTAACCTGTTTTTGCCGAAGGATCCGCTAGGACAACTGCTGGGAATTGGTGTGGCGGCAACCACGGCGGCCAGCATCAGTGCGGATGTGGGGAGTCTGGCACAGCGCTACGTTACCACTTCGATCCCGTTTAACCTGGCGGTTGAAGAGATCACGGTGGGGCGCGATCGCTTTGGACAGCCCTATCATTTTGTGAGCGTCCGCTGGGTCGCGTAGAAGCTACCTCAGGCGAGTTTCCAGATATTGACAGCACCTGCAGGAAGGGTATAGTAGCGTCGCTCAGACCGCCATGTGCCAGACGATTGCCGGAAGAACTCAGCGATCGCGGAATCATCAAGAATCGAAGAGGGAACAGGAGAAAAGGTCACGATCGAATCCTCGTCACCTGTAATTGTTTTTGAGAGA
>JBIKWV010000256.1:0-6427 GCA_044356135.1 Elainellaceae cyanobacterium | reverse complement strand
ACTTAAGTTCGCATCCCATCCGCAGTGCAGGCTTCTAGCCTGCGCGGGCAAGATGCCCACCCTACGAGATGGTATATGGACTTCAGCCGCAGACTACTAGTAGTTCGCCAAGCGAACTTTGCCTGGTTAAAAAACTTTGCCTGGTTAGTGTGGCGCGCGAAGCATGCCACACTAACCAGGCAAAGTTTCTTTGGTGGACTACTAGTTAGATTCTGGGTTGACTGTTTTCAGGGCATACTCCCGAAACCGATCCAGGTCTGCCTGGATGGTAGACGAAACAACCCTGCCCAGAAACAGATTATCCATTAGCTTCCCAAGAATTCCGGGGATACCGTAGGCCACTGTCAGTTTTACAATACTGCGATCGCCCCGGTCGTAAAAGCGGATGGCCCCCCGGTTCGGCAATCCATCCACGGATTCCCACTGGATAATCTGGTGCGGGACGAGTTTAGTAATGCGGGATAGCCAGCTAAACTCAAAGCCCCCCGAAGCAAGTTTCCAGCGGGAGAGTTCGGGATCCTCTTCCAGAACTTTCACTGAGTCGATCCACTTCATCCAGTTGGGCATTTGCTCCAGGTCAGACCAGAGATCCCAAACCACGTCGATTGGGGTTTCTACTTCTACCTGGACGGTGTGTTCGAGCCAGTCGGTCATAGTGGAGGAGGGGGAACGCAGATGGACACAGATGAACGCAGATGAACGCAGATGGACACAGATGAACGCAGATGAACGCAGATGGACACAGATGGACGCAGATGGACGCAGATGTGGAGGGGGGGTGGTATTTGGGTAGAGATGGGGGATTTGGGTTAGGGGCGCGGCATTCGGCGGATTATCTTTGGTGGAGGGTAGAACTTATTGGCCGAATGCCACGCCTGCCCAAAGGGTAGATACCGAATGCCGAATTCACACAATGCCAGAATTAATATCTGAAGAGACCGACACCCTGGACTTTGTGGCCAGTGGGTTCAAGAATTGCAGCCGCCGCCTGTCTACCGGAGATGGTCGCTCCTTCCATACTATCGATGTAGTCCTGGGCGGTGTAGCTGCCAGCGAGAAAAAAGTTGGCGATCGGAGTTTTCTGGGAGGGGCGATAGGGATCCATGCCGGGGCCTTCACGATAGAGGGATTGAGCCAGTTTGACGACGCTGTACCAGGTCATGGTGAGATCGCGGGAGGAGGGGAACAGGTCGTGAAGCTGCTTGAGGACGTGCTGGGCGATCGCCTCGTTATTCTGTTTGATAAAGGGATCGCCGGGGGTAAGAACCGCCTGAATGAGGGAGCCTTCACCTTCGCGGTAGTAGTTGCCGGGGCTGGTAAGGGCCAGGTCTGCAAAGCAGGAGAAGTCTGCGTCGGCGGTGTAGAGCAGGTTGTCGAGGCCGACGGCGTGATCGAGTTGTTTGCGTTCGGCATCACTGTGGAGTTCAGTGACCCAGCCGTTGAAGCGGAGTTGGACAGTGGCGACGGGAACGGTGTCGAGCCTGTAGATATTGTCGAATTCCTTCCACTGACGCCACTCCTGGGGCAGAAGTTTCTGCGCGCCGGGGACATCGCAGGCGCAAACGTAGATATCGGCAGTGATGGTTTCTTCGGATTCACCGTCAGCGATGACCAGTCCGGTCACCTTCGTCTGTTCACCCTCCCCTTCAAATAAAACCTGCCGAACGCGGCGACGAGTGTGGACTTTGCCGCCCCGCTCTGCAAGATATTTCAGAATGGGCTGGTGCAGGTATTCATCGGGGGAACCCTCCAGCATTCGCAGGACGGAAGCTTCGGTCTTGGCTGCGAAGAACTGGAAGATGGTCAACATGCAGCGAGCAGAGATATTTTCGGTGTCAATGAAGCCGAGGGCGTAGGCGATCGGGTTCCACATCCGCTTCAGGCTACCGTCAGAACCCCCGTGTTTGCGGAACCAGTCGGCAAAGCTAATGTCGTCAAGGTCACGAATCGTGCGCATAGCCCCGTCAAAGTCGATCAGGCCACGAACCAGGGGACTGGTGCCGAGGGCCAGGGCGTTCTGAATCTTGTCTTGAAGCGAGAGCTGGGAGGTGGTAAAAAAAGCTTTGAGGCCGTTAAACGGCGCTCCGGTAATGAAGCGGAAATCGAGTGCGCCCGTCCAGCCACCACGATTGACGAAAGTGTGGGTGTGTTCCTTCAGGCGCAGGTAGTCAAACGCACCGACTTTCTTCATCAGGTTAAACAGGTTGTAGTAGCAGCCGAAAAAAACATGCAGGCCCATTTCCAGGTGGTTACCATCCGGGTCTATCCAGCTTCCGACCTTGCCCCCCACAAAGGGACGCGACTCAAAAATTTCGACTTCATACCCTGCATCGGCCAGTTCCACTGCGGTCGCCAGACCCGCCAGACCCGCACCTACGATCGCAACTCGCATCCGCTTTTCCCGATTCCTGTGAACATTAAGTATTGTAAAACAAACCGTTGTCCTCAGGTTGCCCCCATGGGTGATCGCCTAACGACCGGGGATCAAGCACTGAGGAGATTTCTACGAAGGAAATTATGCGTCGTGGGGAGGTCTCCTCCGCGCCGCGGGGGAGACATCCACACACGCAGGTCATTTCATTGTTAGAAATTTCCTGAAGGTTCGCCTGTGCTTTCCATTGTCCCACGCGCTCACCTCAAAGCCTGCGGTTACCCTTCCCGATACTGTTGAAGTAACTGCGGCAGATAATCGTACCCATCTACACCAATTGCCGCGATTAACTTAGGCCGCTGCTGCTGCAACAGCGCTCGAAAATCCTCATCGCCCAGTCTGCCCTGGAGAATCACCAGCAGTCCTGCCGATTGTCGCCACTGGGTCGCGCCAATTTGCTCCAGCAGGTACATCCCCAGGCAGGCAGCAAAAATCGTCTGGTCGGTCTGCTGAAGCTGGTGGTGGGCTTCAGCCAGATGGTTCAGGTTGATCCCCTGCAAATAGAGGTCGCCTGTAAACTGGGCGGCATCAATTCCTCTCTGCAAATGAACGATCGCCTCCTCTGGTCTCTCCAGCACCAGACAGGCGATCCCCAGGCTGCTGAGGCACAGTGCCTGACTCTGGCGATCGCCCTGCCGCTCCGATAGCGCCAACCCCTGTTCCAGGTAGTTCACCGCCATCTCATAGACTTCGGGTTCAGCGTACTCTGTCTGCTGTGCCCGCAGTACCTCACCGTAACCAAAGTTTGCCAGGGCATTGGCTTCACCGGGGCGATCGCCCGATTGTCTACTCAGAATCAGCGCCCGCTGACTATTGTTTACCGCCTCGTCATAGTCTCCTTGCGCGACATAGGCGCGGCTCAGGTGGTTGAGATTGGCAATCTCACAGGGGCGGTCACCTGCTGCTCGGGCGATTTCCAGCGCCTGCTGGTGAAAGGCGATCGCCCGGTCAATCTGCCCCAGGGCGCGGTAGGAAGAGCCAAGCAACGTTAGAATGCGAGCTTTTTCCTGGGTTCCCTCTGCCCGTCGCAGGGGTTCATCCAGGTAGTCCAGAGCATCGCGCAGGTACTTCCCGGTGAAGGACGCAAACGCGCCGCCGTAGAGGGGGAAATAGGACTGGTGGGCAAAGCTGCGAAGGATTTGCAGTGTCACCAGAAAGCAGCCGTTGGCCAGACCTGTCCAGCCCGGACGGGAGGCGTGTTGATAGAAGCCGTTGGCTAACTGAGACCAGAGGACGGAGAATCCCAGGAAGGTCGAGATCGAGAGCTTGGCTCCCACCTTTGAGTCGTAAATCAGCTTGTCAAACCAGTTGACCAATCCTTGCTGGAGTCCCCGAAGCACGATCGCCAGTTCTGCCAGATCTCCTGCGGTGAGGGTATCCCGCTGTTCGACCCAATCGGTGGGGGGGCGATCGAGCGCCAGAGACTGGAAGAGCGATCGGGGCACCTCACTCGTCACCTGCTTCCCCCATGCGGCCCACGGTCCCTGCTGCCCCGGTGCGCCCCCAAATCCAATTTGTCCCTGTGCCTGGTCGTAGATCCAGCTCACTAAATGGTTTTCAAGCTGTCCCCAGGAGGTGAGTCCGCGCAGCAGTCCCTCTGCTAAGTCTGAAGGCGCGGGGGATTGCTCAATGCCCTGAATTTGCTGGAGTTGTTTGGCCAATTGCTGAATCTGAGTCAGACTGAGGGGCTGTTCCTGATTCGGGTCCAGGAGCCTGAGCAGGGTAGGCAAACGGTCTTCCGGCGGTGCAGTGGTGATTTGCTGCAGGCCCGTTGACAGTAACTGGCTGCTGCGGTTTTGCTGTTGCCACCGCTGCCATTCTCCCTGGATAGTTTGCAGGGCGCGGAGACTACGGGCGGCTTTGGCCTGCTTCATTTCATCGGCTTTGTTCTCAGCCTGCTGACGAGCCGTTCCCACCCGCTCCTCCAGACAGCGCTCAAACAATTCCCCTGTGCCACCCTCGACGCCCTCCGCCAGCATTTGATAGACCTGCTCTTTGGAGCGGATGTTGCCTTTGAGGGTGGCCTGTACAATCTGGTCAATGAGGGCAAAGTAGCGATCGCCCAGGGATGCAGTTTCCGCCATGCGTAGACCCCAGAAGTGGCTTTAATAAAAGACGTGACCTGGAGCAGGGTGCGCCATTGAGACACCTGCGCCCGCAATCGTCTTCTCATTATGCCACCCGTTGAATTGCAGGGATGGATCGAGCACTCAGGCGCTGGCAGACATCAGACGGCGGTCTTCCTTCAAGAGTGCCTGGATTTCTTGAGCGGGCAGAGGACGGCTATAGAGGTAGCCCTGGATGGCATGACAGCCCTGCTGCCGCAAAAATATCATTTGCTCTTCGGTTTCTACACCCTCGGCGATCACCTTCAGTTTCAGACTCTGGCCCAGGGCGATCACCGCCTTGACGATGGTGGAGTCGTGGGTATTCTCCTGAAGATGGCTGACAAAAGAGCGATCGATTTTCAAAGTGTCGATCGGGAAACGACGGAGGTAGCTCAACGAGGAGTATCCCGTGCCAAAGTCATCGATCGAAATACTGACCCCCATTTCCTTCAACTCCTGTAGGGTCTCGATGGTTGCTTCGACATTCTCAATCAGGCTGGTTTCCGTCAGTTCTACTGTCAATAACTTTGGGTTGAGTCTGGTATCTTCTAATGCCAGCGCAATCGTTTGTACCAGATCCTTTTGCTTGAACTGACGCCCGGACAAATTCACCGAAACTTTTAACGGCAGCAGGCTCAACTCCTGCCACTGTTGGGCCTGGGCGCAGGCGGTTCGCAGCACCCACTCTCCTAATGGAATAATCAGGTCTGTGGCTTCTGCCAGCGGCACAAATTTCTCCGGAGGCACCAGACCACGGGTGGGATGCTGCCATCGCAGGAGTGCCTCCATCCCAATCATGCGTCCGGTAATCAGGTTGACCTGGGGTTGGTAGTAGAGAAGGAACTGCGATCGCTCCAGCGCTCCGCCCAGATCGGCCTCCAGTGATCGACGCTCGGCATCCGCCTGATTCAGCGACTCCTCATAAAATTGATAGCCCTTTGTGCCCTGATGCTCGCACCAGCGACGGGCAAGGTCGGCATGATTCAGCAGACGATCTGGGTCGGAGCCACTATCGGATGAGAGCGAGATGCCCAGACTTACCTGCAAATGCACCGATTCACCATTGAGACTGAGTGGCTGGGTGATTGCTTTCAACACTTGTACGGCTGCGGCTTCGACCTCCTGCTGCGACAGATCCCCCTGCAAAATCAGGCAAAACTCTACCCCACTCAGGCGAGCGACGGTTTTGTTTGGCTGCCCACACTGAACGAGTCGTTCCGCCACAGTTTGCAGCACGGCATCTCCCCCGGTGTAGCCAAAGGTGTTATTGATCACACTAAATTTGTTGAGGCTCAGGTGCAGTAATGCAACCAGTTGCTGCTGGCGGCGGGTTTGCCGAAGTGCTTCCTGCAAACGATGTCGCAACAGGATTCGATTTGGCAGGTTGGTCAGGGGGTCACAATAGGCGACCTTGTTCAATGTCTCAGCCGCCCGCTTCATTTCTTCGATGTAGGGCTGGGTCAGGTTTTCCTGCTTTTTGAGCCGAGAGCTCACCGCTTCGACCAGTTCATCTTTGGTGAAGGGCTTGGTGAGATAGTCATCCGCTCCAAGGTTCATACCCTGACGCATATCTGAGCGATCAGATTTCGCTGTCAGGAAAATAAACGGAATATTTGCAGTTTCAGGATTCTGTCGAACCTGCTCCAGTACACCATAACCATCAAGGCTGGGCATCATCACATCACAGATGATCAGGTCAGGCAGATAAGCAGCCGCTAATTGAACACCAACTGTGCCGTTTTCCGCCTCAACTGCCTGAAATCCACTGCGATTGAGAATGATGGCAATATTGTTGCGAATAGGCTGCTGATCTTCAATCACTAAGATGACTTTCAAAGCCCGTCTCCCCTTCGCTTATTAACGGTAGCATTGCTATCTTTCAATTTGG
>JBIKWV010000255.1:0-6449 GCA_044356135.1 Elainellaceae cyanobacterium | reverse complement strand
ATTCGCCTGTTTCTATTCAATGTAAGGAGTGAACTGTGAGAGGTCACATTGGACTTGCTGGAATTTTGGGTGGGGGGGTGATCGCCCTGATCGCCTCACAACCCGTGTATGCCGCTGATACCCAGGTAACGGGGGTACGCGTTAACCAGACACAGGGTGGTGTTGAAATTGTGCTGGACACCCGCGATGGAGAGCGCCGTCCCCAGGTGTTTACCGTCAATCGGGGCAACAGTGTGGTCGCTGACCTGTCCAATGCTCGGCTCCGCCTGTCGGGAGGCAACGGATTTTTGCAGAATGCACCTGCACCCGGCATTCAATCGGTAATGGTGAGCCAACTCGATAACAACAGCGTCCGGGTCATCATCACTGGTGAGGCGAATGCACCCGCCAGCCGCGTGGTTCAGGCAGCGAACCGCATCACCTTTAATGTTGCTGCGACTGGAACGGCTGCAAATCGTAGCCCTGAGGCTCCAGGTAATCCGGCGATCGCTCAGGCTGAACCTGCTCCGGGGTTGGCCCAATCGCCTTCTGCACCCGTCATGGTGCCCAACCCCTCCATCAACATTGATGGCGTGAACGTACAGCAACCTACGCGGGCCACCACCAATGGTGTACCGCCCCTGCTGCCGAGAGCGGTGGCTCCTCCGGTTGGAGATATTGCGATCGCCACCACCGACGCCAGCGCCCCCAATATCAACCTGGCCACTAATGAAGTCGTTCCCCGACTGGTGCTACGGGATGCTCCGGTTCGAGATGTGCTCTCGCTTTTAGGGCGGGCAGCGGGTCTGAACGTTGCCTATGTCAGTGACACCACGGGGCAACAACCTGGGGCGGAAGCAGGCGCAACTCCCGGCGCAGCGGCACAGCCCGCCGGAGGAGCACGTATTTCTCTCGATATCGAGAATGAGCCAGTGCAAAACGTGTTTAATTACGTTCTGCGTATCAGTAACCTGGAGGCCAATCTGGTTGGCCGTACCATTTTTGTTGGGCCTCGACTACCCAACTCAGCGCGTCAGGTTGTGGTTCGCACCATCCGGTTGAACCAGGTGGGTGTTGGCGCTGCACTCAACTTTCTGGTCGGTCTGGGGGCAGAAACGGCGGTCAGTCGAACCCGTCAGGTGGCGACCGTTGTGGCTCTCCCGGTTGCAAACGCAGGTGGTCAGGCATCGGATATCAACCAGGTGCAAACCACTCAGGAGGAACGAATCGAGACTCAGCGCGTTGATTTCCAGGATTCGACCCCCATCCTGCGGGGACTTCAGGTAATTGGGGATGAGCGCACCAACTCGTTGACGCTGGTGGGCACTCCCAGAGCGATTCAGATCGCACTGGCTCAACTGACTCAACTCGACGTGCGCCGTCGCCAGGTGGCTGTGAACGTGCGCGTGATCGATGTTAACCTGCTGGGTACTAACAACGCCTCCACCAGCTTCTCCTTCGGATTCGGCAACTTTGGAATTGTCAATGCTGGTGGGATTGGATTGATCAACTTTGGTGGCGGTCAGGCTCCACCCGCTCTAGGTGTTACCCCGGATACCATTGGTAATCCGATTGGAAATAACCCTGCTAATCAAGTTTTCAATCTCGCCAATAGTTTTCTTGCTCAACTTCAGGCTGCGGTGACTCAGGGCAATGCCAAAATTCTGACCGATCCGACGCTGCTCGTGCAGGAGGGGCAAACGGCTGAAGTTCGCCTGACTGAGGAAGTTCCAACGAACATCACTCAGGAGGTAACGACCGCGCAGGGAAGTAATCAGGCTACTACAACGCTAGAAGTTGAAACTCAACCCGCTGGTCTCATCCTGCAAATCCGTGTAGACCGGGTTGATGATAATGGCTTTATCGCCCTTTCCGTCGCTCCTTCGATTTCTGCACCCGCACGACAGATCCAGGTTCCCATCGGCTCCGGGTTCCCGGTCACCCTGCTGTCGGAACGGCGTCTTACCTCCGGGCAAATTCGTGTCCGTGACGGCCAGACGCTGATCCTCTCCGGCATCATTCGTGATTCTGACCGGACAACCGTGACCAAGATTCCGATTCTGGGGGATATTCCGATTCTAGGGGCGTTATTCCGTCGCACCAACCGTGAGAACATTCGTCAGGAGGTCATCGTGGTGTTGACCCCTCAGATTCTCAATGATTCGGATACTTCCACATTTGGCTATCAGTACACTCCGGGGCGTGAGGCTCAGCAGTTGATGCAACGGCAGAATCGCCAGCAGTAAGGGATTGGCTGTTTAGTAAAGTCCCAGTTTTCGCTTGGCGCAGCTAAGCTACACCGGGCAAAAACTGGGACTTTACCAGGTTTTGTTTTACCGGAGTTTTGACTATTTTTCCTGTAATGCCGCGAAATGCTCTCGTAGAGAGCATTTCGCGGCATATTTAGTTTGAGCATCAATTTTCCTGAAACGCTGACGCCGTCAGCGTTTCAGGAAAATCAGCGCTAATCCTCTTCTGTCACACTTGTCAGATGAAAACTCAGTCGGCACCTCGTTTCCAGGCAGAGCCTGGAGGTTCCTGAACTACCGTTGCCCTTTCGAGTTGCCCCTACTGAGGTCTCATACGCCATGTCCCAACCGAACCTACTAGTAGTCTGCGGCTTAAGTTCGCATCCCATCCGTAGTGCAGGCTTCTAGCCTGCGCGGGCAAGATGCCCACCCTACGAGATGGTATATGGACTTCAGCCCTAGCGTACTAGTAGTTCGCCAAGCGAACTTTGCCTGGTTGAAAAACTTTGCCTGGTTAGTGTGGCGCGCTTCGCGCGCCACACTAACCAGGCAAAGTTTCTTTGGCGGACTACTAGAATATCCCGTGACATCTAGATGCCCACTCATGGTTGGCTCTCCAGGCATCAATTCCCGTGTGCCCCACGGTACTCAAAAATCGGTAAAAATTGCCGCGAACCGCTCTCCTTGAGGGCGTTTCGCGGCGTGGTAAGAAGAAATAGTCCAAAGTCCAGCAGGGAGGAAATGCAATCTCAATAGGAGAAATCGGCAATTCTATCAGGCCAAATGATGAATTTCACGCTAATGAATCGATTTCGATTACTCTAACTAATCAATCAAACATGCCCGTTGGGAATAATGGCAAACAGCTCGCTTCTTTACGGCTGCGATCGCAAGGCTTACTGAAAAAGAAAATGTTTTGGACTGGTTAACAGATTTTGATAGAAAAATAGGCGATCCCTCCCTGCCCCCATCAATACTCGATCCCATCTCAAGGGGGCAATGGTTTGCGATCGCCAAGCAGTAGAGCAAATGTTCCTATGAAAGCCGTCTTTTTTAACAATCTTTATGAAGCTGTGACTGTCGGTTTGATTGAGATTCTCCAGGAGGGGTTGCGCGATCCCCAAGAACTTCTGGTGCTTGAGGCAGAAGAATTTCGCAAAAACTTAGCCTTGCAGCGGAGATTCGACTGAGCCACAGAGAAAAACTTCTAAAAAACCTTTCAAATCTACATAAATTAAAGGTTTTAGGGGGTGCATATTTACCGAGTTGACTTTAGAATAAAGCATTGAAAACTTGTGTTATATGGGGGTTTCAGCGATCCTCTCCTGACCCTCATCAGAAAGTCTGGATGTCTGTTTGAGATCCAGATTAGTTTCAATCCCCCAAAATTCTCTAGGAGATCCCCATGAACAAAGGTGAGTTAGTCGATAAGGTTGCCGAGAAGGCGAATGTGACCAAGAAGCAGGCGGATGCGGTATTGACGGCGGCGATCGAATCGATTATGGATGCAGTTTCCAGCGGAGACAAAGTAACCCTGGTGGGCTTTGGCTCGTTTGAACCCCGCGAAAGAAAGGCTCGGGAAGGTCGCAACCCCAAGACGGGTGAGGCGATGGAAATTCCGGCAACGAAGGTGCCTGCGTTTTCTGCTGGTAAGCTGTTCAAAGAGATGGTATCGCCGAAATAACTCGTTAACTTCGTGCAAAATCCGACAGCGGCACGACCAAAACATGGGGGGAACCTGGCCTGGGCATCTGAGCTGGTGGGCTGTTCCCCTTCTTCCATTTTGGATTTTTCTGCCAGTATTAACCCCCTGGGACCGCCGGACAGCGCCCTTGCAGCCATCCAGTCCCATCTCCCCTTGCTGTGTCACTATCCGGATCCGGAGTATCCCGATCTACGGCGGGCGATCGCCCAGCACCACCAGCTTCCCCCTGAATGGATTCTCCCCGGCAATGGCTCCGCTGAGCTTCTGACCTGGGCCTGCCGTGAACTGTCCGACCAGCCCAGCGTGTATCTCCCCGTTCCCGCCTTTGGAGATTATCGGCGAGCACTGAAGACCTTCGACGCAACGGTCATTTCAATTCAGGATTGGTTTGACCCTGCGGTTCCCTGTACCCCCGCCAGAGTACCAGCAGTTCCCTTATCCGCCTGCGGTGGCATCCTGATCAATAACCCCCACAATCCGACAGGACAACTCTTTTCTCAAAAATCGCTGCTCCCTCTCCTGGGTCAGTTTGACCTGGTTGTGGTAGACGAAGCCTTTATGGATTTTCTGCCGCCTGACCAGGAAGAAAGCCTGATCGCTCAGGTACAAAATTTCCCCAATCTGGTCATTCTGCGATCGCTCACCAAGTTCTACAGCTTGCCCGGTTTACGTCTGGGTTATGCTATCGCCCATCCCGATCGCCTGCACCGCTGGCAGCAGTGGCGGGATCCCTGGAGCGTCAATACGCTAGCAGCAGCGGCAGCAGTCGCCGCCCTGTCAGACCAGGAGTTTCAGAGCTACACCTGGAACTGGCTGCAACAGGCGCGATCGCATCTGTTTGAAGGACTCTCCCACCTGCCTGGTCTGCATCCCCTCCCCGGTGCGGCCAACTTTCTGTTGGTACAGTCCGATTCCTCCGTAGTCGATTTGCAGAAGAAACTGCTGCTACACGACCAGATTTTGATCCGGGATTGTCTCAGCTTCCCTGAACTGGGCGATCGCTACTTTCGGGTCGCAGTGCGAACAGGGTCGCAGAATCAGCGGTTATTAGCAGGTTTGGCAGCAGTATTAGGGGGCTGGAATGGCCGTTGAGTACGATCTGGTGATTCTGGGCGGGACGGTGGTTGCCCGTGAAGCTGCGATCGCTGCTGCTGCCGTGAAGGCTCGTGTTGCCCTGGTCGAACCATTCCCCCCGAATGCTGGTGGTCGGCCCGAAGCTCTCTATCACGCCATGCTTGCCCAGACCGGACAGGCATTTCAGCCCGGTTTAATGCGGTTGTTTGAAGCCCCACCGCAACCAACCTGGCCCCAGGTTGTGGCCTGGACGACAACGGCAATCGAGAACCTGGAGCAGGGGCGATCGCCCGCCATTCTTAGCGCACAGGGAGTGGATGTGATTACTGGGGGGGGTGAGTTTTGCCGTCTGCCAAAACTGGGCTTTGTGGTGCAGGGGCGGACGCTGCGATCGCGCCATTACCTGATCGCCACAGGGTCTCGCACCGCCATTCCCGAGATTCCCGGATTGAGCACCACCCAGCCGCTGACTCCGGAGGATCTCTGGCAAGCTCCTGAACGCTTACAGGACATCGAGAGCCTGCTGATTCTGGGCAGTGACCCACTGGCGATCGCTCTGGCCCAACAGTTTAATCGTCTGGGGATACAGGTGATGCTGGTCCTTGAAGAAGCTCAACTGCTGCCTCAGGAAGATCCCGAGGTAGCAGCACTGGTATTGGCCATTCTGGAGGCTGAGGGAGTGGGCGTTCTCACTCGAACCGCCATCACCCAGGTGCGCCAACTGGAGGGTAAGAACTGGGTGCAGGCAGGAACTCAGGCCCTGGAGACAGATGCGATTCTGATCGCCACAGGCCAACAGCCACTGGTGCAGGGCCTTAACCTGGAGGGCGTCGGCGTCCGGTGTAATGATCACGGTGTCTGGGTCAATGAAAAGCTGCAAACCACCCAACCTCGGATCTACGCCTGTGGTAGTGTCATTCGCGGGGATGCCCACCCCGCTGTGGCGATCGCCGAAGCCCACCGGGTACTCAAGAATACGCTGGGACTGCCACTGTTTAAGATGCGCTACGAGCATATTCCCTGGGCGGTGCTGACTGACCCACCCCTGGCACGGGTGGGCCTGACGGAACCCCAGGCGCGGGAGGTCTACGGACAGGATGTGACTGTCTCACGGCAGTATTTCAAAACCTTACCGAAAGCGCAGGCGCAAAATACAGCGACAGGATTGTGTAAACTAATTGCCCGTCGCAACGGAACCCTGCTGGGTCTTCATCTGGTGGGAGCAGGGGCAGAGGAAGTGATCAATATCGGCATGCTGGCAATGCAGCGGGGCGATCGCGTCCAGACCCTTGCCGGGATGCCCGTCACCATTCCCAGCCATGCTGAGATCCTGCAACAGACGGCGCAGAACTGGGTGCGCGATTACACCTCTAAATTCCGGTTAGATTTGCTGGACAACTGGTTTGACCTGCGGCGATCGTGGTCAAAGTAGAACTTGAAAC
>JBIKWV010000254.1:0-6460 GCA_044356135.1 Elainellaceae cyanobacterium | reverse complement strand
CTGAGTGCTTGCCACAAATACTCCTCTGCCGGAGTGGATTGTTGTCTGAGACAAATGGCCGCTTGCTCAACTGCTGGAGTGCTACCACGAATTCGGTTAAATGTCTTTCTGGGCATGATCAACTCAACTTCTATAAATGTCTATGATGCCAGCAAATCATCCCCGTAGCCATCTGGATCAGCATCAACAGAGGATTCGATCGATACATCCTGTCCATCCAAAGCATCACCTTTCTTGCTCTGATAGGTCGCGATTGCCAATAAAACTAAATCTCGTGCTTGTCGCCAATTTGTTTCGCGATGAATCCAGTGATAAATTTGTGGACCTGTTGCCCGTGATGCTTCGCTTCTATATTGACTAAGAAAATCGACAAGTGCAGTTGCAAATTCCTGCTGAGTGCTGGGACGCTGCATTCGATAAATCACTTTGTCCGTCACCTGTCCATAGTCCAGGGGACGACCTTGTTTTTGCGCTTGTTTGATTTGTCTATAAATGTACTTGCTAAATGCACCCTGCACCACATCAAACAAGACTTTCTCTTCAGTATTCAAATACTCTGTCATTTTTGTTAGTCCTTTACGCTCATAAACACCATTCTGTTTGCGGAACTCATAAAAGCCTGCATACCAGACCTTTCCAGCAATTAGGTTGTCACAGATCCACGGCAACGTTTTTGATACAGCGAGCCAGGGGTCGCCATTATTTGTGCGTTTTACCTGGGATGGGAAAAGATGGGAAGCGATCGCATATACGTCGAGAATGTCGTCTTTCACCTGAACTCGATGGACAGCTTGCTTGAGATAGGATTGACTCCCATCCCAGGTTTGCTTTCCCAACTGATAAATTTCACAATAGCTCGTTCTAAACTGCTGGGCATCCGCAATGGTTTTTTCCTGTAATAGAAAATTCAGTGCTGAGTCACCTGCACCGCTGCTCCGAAAATTGCGGTAGGTTCGCCCTGAAAATTCTCGCCTACGAGCTACCCACTGGATTAAATTCTTAACTTCAGGAATCACCAGCGCCGATCGCCCGTCGGGAAGTTTGTAGTATCCACAGGCAAGGGGCAAAAACAGGAGTGCTAAAAAACTACCAGGGGAAGCTTGATAGGCTCCATTGACAAAGCATTCTACCAATCCCGGCAAATGGTGCCCTTTGAGCGAAATTTCTTTTTTGAACGCACCCTTACTATTGAAAGCATCTTTAAGATCACTGGTATAGTAACAACTGAAAACCGGACGAAAATCAACTCGGATCTCTGTTTCATCGACCGGAAAGACTCTAGAAACTGGGGCATCTAGACTACGCTGCTTGCCATGTTGGAGAAACGTAGACACCAAACCCTGCGTAAAGGTATACTGTCCCTGCTCCTCCAAATTCAATGCTGGAACATTTAAGTAACCCTGATCGGTCAACTGATAGGTTTGCTTGACCAGCCAGGTTACAGCCTCGCGATCGCTACACTCCCAGGCAAGCTGCACCTCATCCTCAGTCACATTCCAGCTTAGTGGCGCACTCTCATGTGACAAAGGCTCTAACGCCAGTGCTAACCCGGCTAACCCAGCTTGTTCTGGCAAAAGAGTGCTGGGATTAAATACAGATAACGTAAGCTGGGTCAATCTTCACCTCCAAACTCAAATTAATGGTCGGTTGAAAAGTTCAATTTCAGAAAATTCGTTACAGGTCGTCGAGCGATTCGCCAAAGTCCTGGTATCGACCGATTCGGTATCGTAAGTAGCTGTTTTCCTCTTCAATCCAAGAAAGCCTGTCTACTGTCGAATCAATTGAATCGAGGCGTAACCAAAACTCCTGAAATTTTGCTTCGCAGGCAGGGCAAACCAGCTCAACCCAATACGCAGCCTGACCAACACACTGAATTTCTCGGCGCACGTTAAGCAGACTTTCGCGATCGCCCATAAAAGCCTCTTCCAGAGTAGTAAGTTCTCTTTCTCCGGAGTATAGCAAGGTTTTCAGTTTTCGGCGAATGAGACAAACTACACCTTGATGAGACAGACTGAGCGTAGGAGTTATCTTATGAAATCGCTTTACAGCAGCATCTAAGGTAAGAGGGTTCGATGAACTCCAACGTGCAGTCTGTCTGTGCCCAACGCCTGTCAGCATCGAAGATAGGCACCTACTCATCATACCTTTCCCCTCCGCTTCAGTTCGATCGCTCCCTGCTCGACTGAGTACTCCCATTGATCGGTTGGCGCGATCGGATACCCCTTTCTATGACGTTTCCAAGCCTTCACACTCTTAGCGGGTAGTGGTAGAACATACTTCGCAATGTCCCTCGCTGGTTTGGCTGCTATTTCAGAGAGATCCCGTTCCAACACAGCTGCTATTGTGTAACCCGCCTCTCTCAACGAAGCAGGATAAGTACGCCACTTGCCGTCCAGCCAGACAAAATGGTTTGATGGTTTACCCTTCATTTCTGAGTTTTCCAGCCATGCAGCCAATTGAGCTTGGTTGACCTCGCCCTGAAACGACTGCACCATTGATTCCCCTGCATCCAATTCCTCTTGCGAGTATGGATAGCCAACCATTTTGGGGGCTTCAGGATAAAAGATGGCATCTAGCGAATGACCACAGTATTTTCGATTGAGTCGTCCCAACCGCTGAATTAAACCTGCCGGATCAGCAATTTGAGTCACAAGGAGCGTGGCTGACAAATCCAGAGACATTTCGGCAACCTGGGTGGTGACAGCTAAAATCGGGATGTTTTTCTTGAACCCATCGACGACAGACCGATGGTGGCTGACTCGATCCTCGTAACGATAACGACTGTGGTAGAGGATCGCATTCAGCCCCAAAGTATTGGTCGCATGTTCATAAACATCGATCGCCGTATTGACCTGATTGCAAACCCACAACACTCTTCCACCATTCTCAAGTTCCTGCTGTACCCGCTCCCAGTCCGGTTCGTTCTTGAAGTGAAATTGGTAGCGAGGCAAATTTTCTAGTTCTTTGTCGCCGTAAATAATCGGGACTTCTTCTCCCGTTGCGTCCTCAATCGCAGCAACCTGCCAGGGAAGAAATGAAGCAGACATCAGCAAAATAGGTGCTTTCACCACTTTGAGAAATCGCAGTAACGCTCCAAAAAGCGCATCATCGTAACAGTGAACCTCATCAAAGACAAACGCCGCATTGGCAATCGCGGGAAAGCAGTACATTGGACGGCGATTACACTGAAGCAACCCTAGCACCGTATCTACAGTACAAACACTCACCTTTGCGCCCCAGGCTTTAAAGGAATCTAGTTTTTTTTCCGCTTCATCTTCAAACGATTCGATTAGTTTTCCAGTTTCCTCATCCCGAATTAGCTCACCGCCGCTATCCGCTTCCTCGCCAGTCTGCGCCATATCTAGATCAATATCCGCACGGGAATGAAGCAGGACAGATTCAACCTTGTCGTGGGCGTAATCCAGAAATCCTTCTGTACTGGTTCCAGTAGTGGGATAGCAGAAGAAGAGTTTACGGTTGATCGCGTGTTTGCGTGCCCAGTTGTAAGCACCCAGCGTTTTACCTGTGCCACAACCCGCCCGCGCCATTGTGACTCGCGCCGAGTTCTCGTACAACTCATTTTGGAACGGATATAGTGGCTTGCCGTCACGCCGAGTGTCAATTACTCGTTGTAAATCGGCTTCTGATAGCGTTTGGTTCAACTCCTCCCGCATCCACTCATGGACATCCCGATAAATACCCCAATTCACTTGAGGCGATGCCGAAGCGATCGCATCGCCAGCGACCAACAATGCCTTCACCACGGCGACTAAATTTGCATCACATTGCCACTGTTCAAACAAGGTATCTTCAGCCTGCGATCGTCGCCGCCTGATCTCTGCAATCGTCCAGCAGTCAGGCGGGTTTTTCAAATTCTCCGGCAATTGGCTGGATAAGTTGAGTTCTTTCACCCCATAGACCAGCAAGTCCTTGAAGTATTTGGGTTCAAGGTAGAGATGGATGCGATCGTCGCCACTCGGTCGATCCTCAAAAAAATCATCTGTTTTCTTTCCGGCTTTTCCCCCCAACTTCAGATGATGACCACCCGCCGCTGCAACCGCTGTTAAGAAGATGTTTCTATCCTGCTCCAACCAATCACGAAACTCCAATGCCAGCAAGACGGAAATTGCCTCATGCCGCACCATCTGGTCACGAGGGTTCCGCTGCCCCCGCACCATTGCTTGAAAATGGTTGTTTGCCTTGCCCCAGTCGTGCAAATAAGCTGCCAGTCGCGCCGTTGCTCTCAGAGATGCTAAATCACAACTCAAACTAAACTGAGTCACCAAGTAGTTACCTAAAATATCCACTAAGGTCGTCACTGCATTCACAACATCCGCAGTATGACCCACCAAACTATAAGAACCTTTCCAATTGCCATCGAATGATTTGGCTAACAGGCGATCGAACTGGGTTACTTCTGGTGGCATCACTCCACCTCCTTCGGTGCATAAAACCAACCACAACCGAAATGCTTACGCCCACCCATGCCATAACACTGGAGTTTGAGTGAATCCACCTCATTTAATCCCTCAACCACGACACCGTAACCAAGAACATACTTATCCTTAATTTTTAGAGTCCGTCGTGCCAGATCGCCCTCTACATTGCTATCAATAAAAGCCTGTGCTTTAACATCTAACTTATCAAGCGCCTTCTGACAGGATTCCAGAAAATACCGGGGTACATCCTGATGGTCAATCTCTTTCAAATTGAAAGTTACCAATCTAGCTTTCAAGGTTTCGCTAGGCTGAGGCAGGGTGAGCTTGGGTTGAATCAAGCGCACCAGATGTCCCTGTATATCTAAAACCTGATTTTGTAGTAGGCGATACCAATACTGGACATCGACTGAAGAGCAGCGTAATCTGAATCTTGAGGCTCGATTTAAATAAATCATTCCATCTCGGTCGGGTATTCCAGATATTGTTGAGAGAAGAAGCCCTGCTGACAGTTCCTTCCCTGTTGGCTCTAATGGAAGATTCAATCCAATCTTCTTATCAGAGTTCTGCTCTAGATTTTGAAGCACCAGTTGCTTGAGAGCCGAGTATAGAAAATAGCCATGATCTGCGGGTAGCGTCCTACCATGTAGGGAGAACTGAACTTCAAGAAAATTGGTTGGTTGCTCTGCGTCACTTGCTGGCATCTTTCTCTCCCGAAGAATTTGAATAATTATAGTACATTTGCTCCATTTCCGCCCTCACCAGCTCCACCAACTCCGGCGGCTCCCGCACGATCGCCCCTTTCCCATACCCCAGCACCCACCGCTTCAGATCATTCATCCCCCGCACCATCATGTGCAGCGTCACAGACCCATCCGGATGTTCCTCAAGCTCCTGCGTCGGGTGCCAGCGCCGCTCCCGGATGTAGGGTGCAGTTGGTGCATCGAACCAGATGGTAACGGGCATCGGCACACCCCCCGCTCATGCTGAAAAATCATCTCCAGATGGTCTCTGGCATCAAAGCTGGGGTCCGGAACAAAGGATTCTGTCAGCACCTCAAGCTGTTTGATTCGATCGACTCGAAACCAGCGGATCGCCTGCCGTCGATGACAATAGCCAATTACATAAGGATTGGTTCCCCGGTAAATGTGGAGAACATAGGGGTCAAGCTTCCGCTCAGAAACAGCATCCCGGCTGGCAGTGTAGTATGTCATCTGCACCGTTTTCTGGTTCCGGCAGGCGTCCTCCAACTTGTGCCAGGTCTCCGGGTCGAGGTCAATCTCTGCACCGGAACGGAACAGAATCCGTTCCTCTGCCACCTGTTGCAGGTCTACCCAGGTTTGCTCAGGTAAACGTTCGGCCAGACGGGCGATCGCCGACCGCAGTTCCAGCGCATAGGCTGACCCTGCATAAGACTCCAGCATCCTTGCCCCCAACGTCAGGGCAAATAATTCCCCTTGCGTCAGTGGAATCGTTGGCAATCGCCAGTCTGCATTAGTGTAGTGATATCCCTGCTGCTTGCTGTACTCAATCGGAGCACTATAGCGATCTCGCAAAAAATCCAAATCACTATGAACTGTTCGTTGGCTGACTTCAAGCGCTTCAGCTAAGGATTTTGCAGTCTGACGAGTATCAGACCGCAAGAGTGTATCCAGTTCAAGCAGGCGTTCCAGATGGCGAGACATACCTTTAATCTCATGTTCTAGCCGTATCGTAGGGGGGCAACTCTGCAAAATTGCTTCAGAGTTGCAGCGAATCTACAAAATTTCTGGGTCGCTAGAACGACAGGTCATCTCCGCTTTTCCCAGAACCCGCAAACTTACCACTCACAGCCAATGCCATCCCCATCCCGATCGAAGCGGTGTGGATCAGGGGAAAGCACTCGAAAGTTACGGGCAGAAATATCTTTGCAGTCCAGGTCTGGCGGTGGCGGAGCGATGCAGATGTCTGGGTAGGCGCGTTTGCTTCGCAGTTCCCCGGAGGGGTAATCGCAGTTTCGCTGAGCCTTCACAGGGGCAGCAATC
>JBIKWV010000005.1:0-20869 GCA_044356135.1 Elainellaceae cyanobacterium | reverse complement strand
CATAACCTCGCCCTGAAGTGCGATCGACTTTCCCATAATGGTAATCTCGACGAATTATAGATTCAATCGAAACAATATCTACAAAAGAATGGATAGCCCAGTATAAAGTTGATTATGCCAGCATCCTCTCAATCCCCGTTAGAAGAATTGTTACCGGCGCTCCACCTACTGGATGGCTTGCTAGAACGCAGCGTCCCGTTGGCAGAGGGGCTACAAAGTGGTGGCGCTAAAGGCACAGAAGAGAATTTACCCAAGACAGATCGGCTGCAACCGATTGAGTTTGCTCTGCCACCTGGTTATCCTCGCTACAGTCCCGCCCAA
Organism: Elainellaceae cyanobacterium; assembly: GCA_044356135.1. Lineage (GTDB taxonomy): Bacteria > Cyanobacteriota > Cyanobacteriia > Elainellales > Elainellaceae > CAZVXA01. Next base: position 20,548 of record JBIKWV010000005.1, on the reverse strand, counting down.
TCTGGCGCGTTGCCCTCCAGTCAGGTGCAGCCCGATTCGCGGCTGGGAAGGTTGCAACGTCAGTTTAAGTTATCAAACTTTGACCTGGATGTGATCTTCCTTGCCCTGGCACTCGAACTCGATCGCCGCTACGAGCAAATTTATGCCTATTTGCAGCAAGATGGACGCAGCTTTCGACCCAGCGTCAATTTAGTGCTGAATTTACTCTGCACTGATGCAGCAGAAAAGTTGAAATGGCGATCGCGCTTCTCCCCCACTGCCCCTCTGCTCCATCACCACCTGCTGCAACTCTCTCCCCCCCAGCCCACTCACCATTCCTCATTGCTGGCTCAAGAGATCAGCCTGGATCCGGCGATCGTGCGCTACCTGCTGGATGAAACCGGCTTAGATGCAGACCTCAGCCTTAGTTGTTCGCTTGTCCAGGTCTCTGATCCTCCAGCGCAAATCGGCTGGCCTGCACCCCTGGCTCAACCGCTTGAGGCCATGCTTCAGGGTAGACGGGCTGCGGTCAGACAATCTTCCGAGCAGCCCATTCGTCTTTACCTGCAAAGTGCAGATTTCCTGGCAACCCGCCAGTTTGCCCACAGCCTTGCCCATCATCTCGATCGCCCGTTGTTGACGGTGGATTTGGAAACCCTGTTAAGGCAACCAGAACAATTTCAGCAGCGCTTGCGACGGCTGGGGCGAGATGCCTGGTTACAAAACACCGTCCTTTATCTGCATCCCCTGGACAGCGTTCAGCAAGACAGCAATGCTCACTGTTATCCCCTGTTGATCCATCTCCTGGCGGAAACGGATGTGCCGATAGTGCTCGCAGGCCGTCAGCCCTGGCAACCGTCCGCCGACCGGAGTTTGGGAATGGTGACGATTGCCCTGGAAACGCCTGGATTTAGCGATCGCCTTGCCTGCTGGAACACCTATTTAAAGGAAACGAAACTGACTGTTCAGGAAAACACTATCAAAGCATTGGCCGATCGCTTCCGCCTGACTCCGTTGCAAATTCGAGATGCGATCGCCACCACTCACAACCAGCTTGCCTATGGTATGAAACCCGCATCCATGGAAGCATCGCTGTTTCAAGCAGTTCGCAGTCAGTCGGGTCATCAACTGACCCGACTGGCTCAACCCATTCACCCCCGCTATGGTTGGGCAGATTTGATTTTGCCGGAGGTGCAGTTTGAGCAACTTCAAGAAATCTGTATCCATCTGCAATATCGCTATAAAGTCTTTGAAACCTGGGGATTTGACCGCAAGCTATCGTTGGGTAAAGGCGTTAATGCCTTGTTTGCGGGGCCTTCTGGCACAGGCAAAACAATGGCCGCAGAGGTGATTGCCAGAGCACTGGAGCTAGATCTATACCGCATCGATCTATCGCAAGTGGTCAGTAAATATATCGGTGAAACCGAGAAGAACCTGAGCCAGATCTTTACAGCGGCAGCCCATGCCAACGCGATTTTGCTGTTTGACGAAGCCGACTCTCTGTTTGGCAAACGCACGGAAATTAAAGACTCCCACGATCGCTACGCCAATATTGAAGTGGGCTACCTGCTGCAACAAATGGAAGCTTACGAGGGGCTGGCCATTCTCACCACGAATCTGAAGAGCAACCTCGACGAAGCCTTTATCCGACGCTTACGATTCATTGTGGAATTTCCCTTTCCTTCGGTCAGGGAACGCAGCCGGATCTGGCAAAACATTTGGCCAGAAACACTCCCCATTGATCCCCAGATAGACTGGCAGATTCTGGCAAAACAGTTTGAGCTGACCGGGGGCAACATTCGCAACATTGCATTGGCAGCAGCTTTTCTAGCAGCAAATGAAGCAGAGTCCGTCAATCTCTCCCATATCAGTCAGGCGATCCGGCGTGAGTATCAAAAAATGGGTAAACCCATGATGAATTAGAGACTGTTTGAAAATGTGTGTAGGATGTTGATTTTTGTGCGCTTCGCGCACAAAAATCAACATCCTACGGGGTTTACAAACACACGCTTAACGTGAACTCGATGACTGATGCTTGACGAGTGTCGCACGGTGCCTCTCAAATGGCGGTTTTCATAGGCGTTGACAATCAGGGGGCAATAATTTATTCCCTAAAAAGTGTTATTGGAGAACAGTTTTTCAACGAAATTGTGAAAATTTTGATAACAAAAATTTAAGAAGTTTATGTACAAGTTTACAAACAACACGGCTAATCGAAGAAAAAACCTGAAAACTCAGTATCGCAAAATACTACTGATATTATTTGAGACTAGCTAAATATTTTTAATCCCGTAGAATTCTATAAAAAATGAAGTGTATGATGATTCCGCTCAGTCGGGCTAGTAAAACCTGTTTTCCTGTATCGTCACACATGTTCACAAGTTTGCTATTATTTGCGGTTCAGAGTGTCTCCAGCCCAGCGTTCTGGCTTCGCTTAGATTCATCAAGGCATATGAAAGCAAAAGCGATCGCGAACATATACGTAATCGTGAACATATACGTAAACGTAAAAGCAAGTGTAATGAATGCTTCATGACCTGGATTTGACCCTTCAGGAGTTACTGGAATCTGAGTTGCCCCATCGCTTTCGTAGCTCTGGAACACGAATTGCAATCACTTTTGTTGCACCGCATCCAGAACTGATTACTCAACTTCCATCACTCAATTTGTTTCTTTACGATGTTCGAGAAAACCAGGAGATGCGGAGTAGCAGTTGGTCTGTCACCCGACAGGCTGATAGCACTGCGATTCGAGAACCTCCGCCTGTGCGAATTGACTGTTCTTATTTGATCACCATGTGGCCCAGCGATCCCAAAGATTTTGCAACAGAGCACCAACTATTGGGTGAGGTTATGCAAGTATTGCTGCGTTATTCCAAATTGCCGCCTACCGTGTTGCAGGGAAGCCTGGAAGGGAGCGACCCACCCCGGCGAACTGCTGTGTTGGGACAGGTAAAGTTGCAAAGCCTGGGTGAATTTTGGCAGTCAATGGGAGGTAAACCCAAGGTGGCACTGAATTACTCCATTACCCTTGCGGTACCCGTTGATGGGGGATCACAAACGCTGCCGTTAGTGATGAATTCTCTCGTCTCAGAGGGCAACGATGGCTAACTATTTGCTTATTAGCGGCATTGCTCATCAGGTTGCGATCCAGGGTCGGGTGGTGATTGGTTTCAGGTTACAAGGTGAGGAACATTGGACAATCCTGCCTGAACCAGTCCCCCAGGCTCAGGTGGAAATTATTCAATCGCCTGAGAGTTTCCAGCGTCAGCTACGGCTCAAATCTCTGAGCTACGGCCAAAAATGGGAAACGTTATCCCGTCGCCCCGATCGCACCTGCACCCTTGAGGATGGTTCTTTTTATTTCCAGGATTTGCCTCCAGGTGACTATACATTGAAGGCAACCTTTCCCGACCGGGCGACTCGTCTACAATCCGTTGAACAGGTGGTCACCGTTATTGCAGGGGAAAATGTTGCGGGGAAAAACGTTGCGGGGAAAAAGCCACCCTGGACTGACTTGATTCTGGCCACGACTGGCATCATTGGCGAAATCAAGTCTGCCTCACCCTTGCCCTCTGTTCCCGCTCAACTACCAAAGTCTCCGGCAAAGTCTCCTGAGTCATCAGAACCCGGTCAAGCTGATACCACCATTCAGACCAGCACTCGGGCAGCGAGTAAAGCCAAAACCAGGGCGGCCAATCAAGCCGAAACCAGAGTTGCCAATCAACCCCAAACTAACGCACCAGAGCTAGAGCCAGTGCCCCAGGCACAGGTGCAGCTACAAGGCGGTAGCGAGCAGACTCGGAGCGATCGCAACGGCAGGTTTCAACTCCTCGATTTAGAAGCACCCAGATCCTCCGATCGCCCCTCTTCCCGTCAAATTGAATTACAGATTTCTGTGGCTGGATACGAGACTCAAACCATCAAATCTCCGGCCATTTCGCGGGGTGTTGTCCAACGCATTGAAGTGCAGCTCATCCGCCAAGCTCCCCATAAAACTATTCCTTAAAACTATCCCTAATTAAACCGACCTTAAACCCAAAACCCAATCGACCTTAAACCCAATCAAGCTCACCCCCACTTGTTGTCAAGGAATGAAACGCGATGACTCAGACTTATCAATCTCCAGGTGTCTACGTTAATGAAGTACCGTCAGGCTTAGCCTCTATTGCAGGAGTCGGCACCAGTACCGCAGGCTTTATTGGCATTCTCGACCCTCAAAGTGCAAGTGCTAGTCCTTCAGGTTCTTCCCCCCCCACTGGCGCAACGCTTCCTGAAGCGAAAACTCCAACTCCGCTTAAATCTGCTAATGGGCAAGACATTACAGGGAGCGCGAATGGTCAACAGCAAAACTTTACGTTCAGTATCAATCCTCCATTGGGGACATCTAAGCAAGGTTACCAATTCTTTTATGAATCAGAGCCAACAACGGCTGCTCCAACCAGTCTGGAGGTTGATGGAGACACGCTTGAGATTGATGCTGCTAAGAACACGGCAACGGTCAAATTTAAAACGGCGGTTCCTGGCGGGAAGAAGCTTTTAGCTACTTACACTCCCCCAACCTCTGCTCCTACCCCACCGACTACGAATCCAGTCACGGGGGAAGTGAAATTATGTACCAACTTCACAGAGTTCACCAAAGCCTTTGGCCAATCCGCCCAGGCAACCAAGCCGCCCTATCTGGAAGATGCGGTTTATGGTTTTTTCCGAAATGGGGGAACCCGTTGCTTCGTGACGGTTGTGAATCAGGCTGGTTTAACGGCAGCATTGGAAGACTTTGCAGCGATCGATGAGATTGCCATTGTGGCGGCTCCGGGGTGTACTGACAGAGTAGTGTTACAGGCCCTTTCCAGCCACTGTGAGAAGTTGGGCGATCGCATCGCTATCTTTGATGGGCCGTTGGAAACGACAAGTCTTTCATTAAAACCAGGTGAAGGGAACCTACCTGCAAGTTCTAACTACGCTGCGTTCTACTACCCCTGGATAGAAGTCGAAAAAGACAAGTATGTTCCACCCAGTGGACACATTGCTGGAGTCTATGCGCGGGTTGATGCTCAGCGAGGGGTTCACAAAGCCCCTGCTAACGAAGCTATTTTAGGCGCGATCGGCTTAAAATATGCGCTCACTCGCGCCAAACAGGATGATTTAAACCCCCAGGGAGTGAACTGTATTCGTAGTCTGAATGGCAGAATTTTGGTCTGGGGTGCTCGTACCTGGGGCGGAAAGGACAACAACGAATTCAAATACATCAATACTCGTCGTCTGTTTAACTACCTGCGGGAGTCGATTGACGAGGGCACTCAATGGGCGGTATTCGAGCCAAACGGCCCTGAACTGTGGGCCAAAATTCGGCGCAGTGTCATCGCTTTTCTCACTATGGCTTGGCGCAGTGGTGCGCTGTTTGGCAATACCCCCGAAGAAGCTTTTTTTGTGCAATGCGACGAGGAAACCAATCCGCCAGAGGTGCGAAATGTGGGGCAACTGGTGGTCAAAGTTGGAGTTGCCATGACGCAGCCTGCCGAATTTGTCATCTTTGAGTTGAGCCAGTGGTCTGGAGGGCAGTAATGCAGACCCCAGCTTCTTCATTACCAGGCGTTTACTGGCAGGATGTCTTTCCACCAGAACCTATCCTGCCGTTGACCGGGGTGCCTGCGTTTCTGGGGATCAGTCCTGTCAAGGACGGAGTACCCCAGTACACCATCAATCAACCCCAGGAGGTGCGACTCTGGACTCAGTTTGTTGAGCAATTTAAGGCTGAAACTTCCGGCAGCTATATGGCGGATGTTGTGCGTGGCTTCTTTGAAAATGGCGGCAGGGATTGCGTAATCGTCTGGATTAAGGACGCATCAGAGCAATCTCTGGCCGAGGGGCTGACGGCCAGTGCGGTGATGGATCGGGCAGACCTGATCTGTGCGCCTGATCTTGCTAGCTTGCCAGAACTGGTGCGTCGGGAGCGACAAGCTCAACTCTTGCGACATTGTGCAGAAATGGGCGATCGCTTTGTCATCCTGGATACGCCCCACTCAGACTCTGCGGATTTGAATCTGCTCAAAGCGAGTGCAACTGCGCTCAAAAACTTGCCGGGATGTGATTATGCCGCCCTTTATGGCCCCTGGCTCAGGGTTCCCAACAACCCCAAGGCGATTCCACCCTGTGGTCATGTAGCGGGAGTGTATGCTGCCTGCGATCGCGCCTCGATTCCCCGTGCCCCCGCCAATATTGCCCTGGAGGGGGTGCTGGATGTCGCGGCTCTGTTCCCGGTGCAGCAAACTGAACTGGCTCAGATTTCTGATGCTCCGATCAATGGCATTCGCAGTCTCAGAGGACGGGGTGTGCGGATTTGGGGGGCGCGCACGCTCAGTTCTGATCCAGATTGGCGCTATATCAATGTGCGCCGCTTAGCCATCACGATTCGTCGCTGGATTGCCTTGAATCTCGCAGAAATTGCGTTTGAGCCAAACGATTTTCGCCTCTGGGTGCGCATCGAACGCGAACTCAATGCCTATCTGCAAAGCCTCTGGCAACGAGGTCTCTTGCAGGGAATCACCGCTAACGAAGCGTTTAGAGTGCATTGCAATGGAGAGCTAAATCCACCAGAGGTGCGCGATCGCGGACAGGTGATCACTCAGATTGAATTTGCCCCCACCATTCCCAATGAGTTCATCCAGTTGCGGTTGATTCATGGCGAAACCGGTGTGGTGATCGCGACTCCTTAACTTCATTTTTCTCGTTGTCTTTCCAGGAGAACCATCATGCCCGACAAAAAAGCACCGCACAATCCCGATCCCTACATGGGGTATAACTTTTTCGTGGAATGGGGCGGCATTATCCATGCCGGATTTCGCGAATGTAGCGGTTTGGCCGCAACCCGCAACCCTCAGGACTACCGGGAAGGAACCGATCCACCCACCATGCGAAAGCTAGGCGGCATGACCACTTATCCCAATATCACCCTGCGCCGAGGCACAACCAACAATCGAGAACTCTGGGATTGGTGGCAGGCCAATGCCACAACTGTCTCTTTGCGGCGAGAGATTTCGATTGTGATGCTTGACCATACAGGAGTAGAAAAAATTCGCTGGACACTGTCCCAATGCTGGCCTACCACCTGGACTGCACCCGAATTTAACGCCACATCTGAAGAAGTTGCGATCGAGGCGCTGGAGTTAGTTCACGAAGGTTTGAGAGTGGATAAATGGTCATAGCGATACAACAAACTGAGTTTCCTTTTCTGTTACCCCAGGGTTATGTAGATGCCGAAGGAACCCTGCATCGGGAGGGCATCATGCGGCTGTCTACTGCCTATGACGAGATTGCACCCATGCGCGATCCTCGTGTACAGGCAAATCCTGGCTATTTGGTGATCATTCTGCTGTCACGGGTGATTACGCAGTTAGGCACCATGCAATCCATCACCCCAAAACTGATCGAAGGATTGTTTTCTGGAGATCTGATTTTCTTGCAGGACTTTTATCAGCGGATTAACCAGAACGGCCATAGTCGTGTGCAGGTAACTTGTCCCCACTGCCAGGGTGAGTTTCAAGTGGAAACGACACCCCTGGGGGAGTCGTAGGCTACCCGGCAGACCGACTGCGGGAAGAAATCGCTTACCTGGCTTACCACTTCCATTGGTCATACGACCAGGTGATGGGCATGGAACACTGGGAACGTCAGCAGTGGGTAGCCGAAATTGCACGCATTAATCAGCAACTCAATGAACGTTAGCTGCAATACAAATGTGGCATTCAATAATCGCAAGCTCGTAAGAGGAAACGTGAATTATGCGTGGACTGACCGGAATCACGGCGATCGGCTCCGATGTTTTGGGAGCAATGCTCAACCCCTATATGTCCTACAACTTCCTGGTGGAACTGGATGGCCTGATCGTGGGTGGGTTTATGGAAGTGTCTGGGCTGGAGAGCGAAATCAAACTGGAATCCTACGAGGAAGGTGGACAGAACGAATACGTCCACCAGTTTCCCACCCGCACCACCTACCCCAATCTGGTGTTAAGCAAGGGCATGACGGAGGTCTGGACGCTGTGGGGCTGGTACGAGGATGCCTGTCAGGGCAAAATCAGGCGGCGCAATGTCTCAGTCATGCTGCTGGACCACCAGCGCTTGCCGGTGCGGTGGTGGAATTTTAAGGATGCCTATCCAGTTAAGTGGTCGGGACCTCAGTTTAATAGCAGCGCCCAGGAGGTAGCCGTGGAGCGCATTGAACTGGTGCATCGAGGGATGACCATGCCGATCGCCAGCAAAACGCTGGCAGGTCTTCGTGCGGCAGATAGTGTCAGCCGTTTGGGGGCAGCTCAGATGGTCGGTACGATTGGCGATGCAGCCGCAGGGCGTGCAGGGCGTGAAATCAGCGATCGCACCCGCACTATAAGAGATCAGGCCACCGCTGTGCGAGACAACCTGACCGAAAAAGCGGTAGACGGGATTAATTCGTGATTGATTCACCGATTCATTCACCACACTGATTCATTCACCACACTGATTCATTCACCACACAGGTTAATTCACAACACAGGTTAATTCACAACACCGATTCATTCACCACACAGGTTAATTCACAACACTGATTCATTCTCGATATTTATGGTTCAGCCCCCCTGGCAAGATGCCCTCAACCCCCAACTGACTCAGCGGTTATTGCGACCGATGGTACGTCCTGGTGTGATTCCCGATACCCTGGCGTTAGGTATTTTTGAGCGATCGCGCCAGTTCAAGCAACGCCTCAGTTTGTTGCACCATTTTCAGCAGCGCTGGGACAGGCAATCCGTTTTGGCGATACCCGATGTTCCCATTGTGTATGCGGATTGGGCTGCTCCAGGTGTCTCCCCCGGAGAGTCAACTGCCTTATCCTCAACCTTTTTATCCACGCCTGCTGTGGCATCAGACCCTGCGGCATCGACGACTGCTGCACTTGATCAGGTAGAGGCTAGTCCACCGGTTTCTAGCACCATAGAAAGCAGGGATTCAGCTTCTACTCAGACCAGTGCTTCAGCCGCCTCCCAACCCCTGGTCGTCCAGGCAAAATTTGTCAATTCACCCGCTTCAGATGCTGGCACCCACACTCCACTGCCCGTTGCATCAGACTCAGTCCTCTTAAATTCACCCATTACTCAATTCATAACTCAACCGATTACCCAAACAATGGGTCAATCGATTCCTCAAATCATTCCTCAAAATATCATTGCTCAAAATATCATTGCTCAAAATACCGAGTCTTCTGCCTCTCCAGAAGTTGGTGACGGAAACTCTGCTCTAACTCCATCTTCTCCGTTGCCGATTGTGACACCACTAGCAATTGCGTCCGGTATTAGTGATTCGGTGTCTCTAATTCCGATTCCTCTAGTTGCCTTTGGGTTGTCTCAAGGGAGCAAAACGATGCTGCCCAGGAGTTTGGAGACTTCTGTGGAAGGGTCGTTACAGCAGAATTCTCAAGGTATATTGCCCTTAGCATCGCCTGTGGCTTCTGGTTTCTTGAATTCAAATCGCCCAAGCATAAGTGCAGATGCTGTTTTACAGAAAGATCAAAAAGATTTGCCGATCGTGAAAGTGACAAATTCGGCTGCACAATCTGCCTATTCTTCTGCCCATTCTCAAGCAACCGGGAAACCTCATCAGGCGCAATTCCCTGGGGTACATCAGCCGCTGGTGTTAGCTCGCCCTGCCGTTGGCTCATTGCCGACTGACACAACCTTGCCTGAGGTGGCTGCGGCAATGGGTAATCGATTCAGCGGGCGATCGCCTGCGGTTACGACTCAACCCACGGTTAATGCTCAACCCACTCCTGCCATGCCATCCAGTGCTTCAGCATCCTTACCCGCATCTCCCCAGTCCCCCCCGGTTGATGTGAGTCGGTTAACTCAGCAAGTCGAGCGCAAACTGATGCGAAAACTCACCGTAGAACGAGAGCGTAGAGGGCAACGAACATGGTAGCAAAACTCAAAATTGCAGTTGAAGACGAGAATCGTGGTTTTTTGCCCAAGAACGAGATTGAAGTTCTATTTAACCCCAATCAAATTCAGATTCAAAAATCCGGCTGGCAGATTTCGGGGGTGGGTAAGCGAGTCATTCCATCCCAAGCCCCAGCCACCCTCACCGTCGAATTGTTCTTCGACACTTCAGCCCCTGATCCAAGTGGTTTATCGCAGTGGCAGAAACGCTACGATGCGGTGGTTGGCCCACGTGTCGCCGTAGCGACCGATGTGCGGCAGTATGTCAATCAAATCTTTAGTCTGACCAACCCAATTGGAAAATTAAATCGACCGCCAATTTGCCAACTCCTTTGGGGAGGGGAATACAAATCACACTACTTCAAAGCCTCCGTTCTATTTCAAGGTTTATTGCAACAGGTGAATAAAACGTTTACGCACTTCACGGCTCAGGGTGTGCCCGTTCGAGCCACTCTCAACTGCACGTTTATCGAATATGAAGAACCTGTAATGGGTGCCAAAAAACTGAACCTGATTGATGACCCGATTCGAGTGGTGAAACAAGGGGAAACCCTCAGCAGCATTGCCCAGGAAGAGTATGGTGATGCGGCTCTGTGGCGGATCATTGCCGAGGCCAATCGACAGATCGGCAATCCTCGCAATTTAACTGTTGGGACGGTGCTCACCGTCCCTCCCTTACCCACCCAGAGAGGACGTTAGCCATGTCGAAGCTGCCCTTACCCGGTTCAGATGGATTAACTCCTGGGTTTGAAATTTTGATTGGCGATCGCGCCCTTGATCCAAAGGCGATCGCCAGCGTTCTAGCAGTAGAAGTGTCCGAGGATATTGATGCCCTGGGGATGTTCACGTTGGAGTTAGATAACTGGGATCTGGAATCTCAGCAGGTGAGTTGGTCGGATGGGGATCAATTTGAACTGGGGGATGTCGTCAAGGTTAAGTTTGGTTATGGCAACCAGACAAAGGTTGTCATGGTGGGCGAGATTACCGGGCTGGAACTGGAGTTTTCCGCAGAGCAATCTCCTCGATTAGTGGTACGCGGTCATGATGTGAGTCATCGCTTGATGCGGGGCACCAAAACGCGCTCGTTTACCAAGATGCGAGAAAGTGACATTGTGGAAACCGTTGCCAGCGCTGTGGGCATCCGGGTGAAGGCCACGTCTACCGCTGAGAAGCTGGATTATGTGCTGCAACGGAATCAAACCGATCTGGCCTTCATTCGCGATCGCGCAGCGCGGATTGGCTACGAAATTTTGGTAGAAGGAACCACCCTGGAGTTTCGCCCCTTAAAGCCCCAGGGCAAAGCCGTATTGACCCTACAACGCAAAGATTTATTGGAGTTTTCCCCTCGGTTGAACACGCTGGGTCAGGTCAACGACGTGGAAGTACGGAGTTGGAACGCGCAGCAGAAAAAGCCGATGGTAAAAGGCAACGCTGGCAATAACGATGTGGTGGCAATGGGTAAAACCGTTGGCCTCGCCACGACATCTCGGGAGTTTGGTCGCACTGCCTATGCCGTGATTGATCAAGGGGCGATTTCGCCGCAAGAGGCACAAACCATTGCGCAGGGACAGATCAATCGCATGGCATTGGGCTACATCACCGGAGATGGTGCTTGCCAGGGCAACCCAGAACTACGCATGGGACAAGTCATCAGAATTGCAGGGGTGGGGCAGCGGTTCAGCGGCGACTACTACGTGACTGCGACGACTCACCGTTATGAGGTGGAAGAGGGCTATCGCACTGAGTTTAGTTTCAGGAGGAATGCAACCTGATGCCATTAGGAGATCTGGTAAGTTTGCTTGCACCGATGGAGTCCAGCGATCGCATTGATGGTGTCACCATTGCGATCGTCACCAATATCCAGGATCCCCAAAAACTGGGACGGGTCAAGGTGAAATTCCCGCTGCTGTCGATGGCAGATGAAAGTGATTGGGTGCGGATGCTGACACCGCTAGCGGGTCACGAGCAAGGGCTGTATTGCCTGCCCCAGGTGAACGATGAGGTGTTAGTTGCCTTTGAGCAGGGTGACCCTCAACGTCCCTATGTTTTAGGGGCGCTCTGGAGTGCAACCGCGATGCCCCCCAAAGCCGCAGTCAGCCAACGCCAGTTGATCTCTCGTAGCGGACACGCGATCGTGCTAGATGATACGGACGGTTCAGAGCAGGTCGAGATCCGCGATCGCACCGGCAAAAATCACATCACCATTACCAGTAAAGATAACAGTCTGGTGATTGAAACCGAGGGCGAAATCACCATCAAAGCCAAAGGCAAACTGACCCTATCGGGCAAAGGCATTGAGCTGGATGCTCAGGGTAGCAAAGTGGATGTGAAAGCCAGTGCGATGGAGGTGGAATAGGCCGTGGATAGCGACTTTTTGGGTGTGGGCTGGACGAGTCCGGTGGTGCTGAATAACCAGGGTCAAATTCAGTTTGCTCAGTATGAGGCAGCCGTGCGCCAATCGATTCACATGATTCTCAGTACGGCTAAAGGGGAACGGTTGATGCGACCCGATTTTGGCTGTAGTCTTTATGATCTGGTATTTTCCACCAACAGCGCGGCGGCGATCGGGCAGGTGATCAGCGCCGTGCATGAGTCGTTGATTCAATGGGAACCGCGCATTGATGTGCTGGATGTGACGGCCATTCCCGACCCAGAGGAACCCAATCGTCTGCTGATTGACATTCAATACCAGGTGCGAACGACCAACAACCGCTTCAACCTGGTGTATCCCTTCTACCTGATCTAACTTGTTCCACTAACTTGTTCAAAATAACTTGTTCAAAATAACTTGTTCAAAATAAGCTCTACCGCATGACAACTCCCCCGCCCAAAATCGACCCGCGCACCTACGCTGAGTTAGTCGCCCAGACCGAACAACTGGCTCAACGGTTCAGCCAGTGGAAATCGGCTGCGGATGGCAGCGTGGATGCGGGGCGTGCCCTGATTCGCATTTTTGGGCGGATGGCGATGATGGTTACCGATCGCCTCAACCGCGTTCCAGAAAAGCATTTTTTATCTTTCCTCAATCTGATTGGGGTCGAACAACAGCCACCCCGCCCCGCCAAAGTGCCTTTAACGGCTTATCTGGTTGATAATAGTCCCGTTGATGCCATGATTCCAGCCCATACTCAGATTGCGGCTGTGCCTCAAGCCGGAGAAACGGAGGAGGTGCTGTTTGAAACCGTGCAGGATTTGGTGGTGATGCGATCGCAATTACAAGCGGCGATCGTGCGTGAAAACCAGCAATATTGCAACCATGTTGTGAGTGGAACGACGGCTGCCAGCGATTTTCCCGTCTTCACCATTGAAGAACCGAATACGGTCTATGTCGCGGCTGACCAGCTCACAACGGCTGTCGATTCTAAGGAAATTAAGTTGGCGATCGCCAATCCAGCCACTCTGGTAGAGCAATGGAACTGGAGCTATTGGAACGGCAAAATTTGGCAGGTGCTGACCCCCACTCCTGAAACCGATCAACTCAAACTGACGGTATCCCCCCCTGAAGACTGGCAACCCCCTCAGCCTAAAGTTATTGAGGGGACAAAAGCGCAATGGGTAAGAGGAATTGCCTCTAAAAAATTGCCAGAACTGGGGAACATTCGGATAGCAGATACAGCAGCACAAGTATTGAAGGCATTACCGTCGGGAGCTTTGCTCCGCACTCTTTCTTCAACGGCTGCATCTCCCGAAAATGGCTTTTATCTCTGCTTCGATCGCCCCTTCCCGCAGCAAGCGATCGCCCTTTATCTGCAAGTCTCGCCGCTGTCACCCGGAGCGCTGCAAAGCTCCCAACCTGTGGCACAGCCTGCCAAATTGCAATGGGAGTATGCCAGTACTCAAGGCTGGCGATCGCTGGTGGTACAGGATGGCACGCAAAACCTGCGTCAACGGGGCATGGTGGAGTTTATTGGCCCACCCGATCTGGCTCCTCAATCCTGGTTGGGGCAATCGGGCTACTGGCTACGGCTACGAAAGGTGTCTGGAGAGTTTCAAATTCCACCGCGTTTTCAGCGAGTGTTGACCAATACGGTTTGGGCAACTCAGGCTATTACTTATCAGGATGAGGTTTTGGGGAGTGGTACGGGTGACCCTGGCCTGGTGCTGCGCACACTGCATACACCCGTTTTACCGGGGCAGCAGTTAGTGGTGCGGGAAGCGGAACTGCCATCCGTAGAGGAGCAGGATGCGATCCGTAGTCTGGTGGGAGAGGACGCGATTGCCATTACCCTCAATGATGCAGGACAACCCCAGGAAATATGGGTGCGCTGGCAGGAAGTCAGCGATTTTTATGGGTCTGGTAGCCGCGATCGCCACTACACGCTAGATCGGATGACGGGCGAGATTCGCTTTGGCGGTGCGGGTCAGGGGATGGCTCCGCTGTTAGGACGCAACAACATTCGCATGGTGCGTTACCAGTCGGGGGGTGGCAGTCGGGGCAATCGTCCGGCAGCCACCCTGACCGAACTCAGAACCACCGTCCCCTACGTAGATCGGGTGACAAATCTGGAACCTGGGGCAGGGGGAGCCGATCTGGAATCGATCGCCTCGGTGCAGGAATCTGGCCCCAAACGATTGCGGCATGGCGATCGCGCCGTTACCTGGCAGGATATTGAAGACCTCACCTATGCGGCCTCCAGCGAGGTGGTGCGGGTGCGGGTAATTCCGCCAAAATTCGACCCCGTAGAGTTGCCCTGGCTGACTGCTGCCGATCTCAAAAAGCCATTACCCACAGATTTGCAACAGGTGTTGCAGCAGGCGGGCAGGGTGACGGTGCTGGTCGTGCCCCACAGCGATCGCCCCCAGCCCACTCCCAGTCTGGCTCTGATCGAACAGATCAGCACCTATTTGCAACAGCGGATCGATCCGGGGCTGCAATTAACCATTACCGAGCCAGCCTGGGTAAAAGTCACTGTGACAGCCACCGTGGTTCCCAGTTCTCTGGCAGCGGCTAACGGTCTAGAGACGTTAGTTCAGGCGACAATCAGCCGCTTTTTGCATCCTCTTACGGGGGGGCAAAGAGGCAAGGGTTGGATTTTTGGTCGCCAGCCTCACGAGTCCGATCTGTATGCCTGTATCGAACGGATTGCCGGAGTCAGCTATGTGAAAGCCTTAACCATTAATCCTCCAACTCCCTCTTCCGAGCATTTTTTGATTTACTCTGGCGTTCACCGTATCACCGTATCACCCTAAATCACCATGCCCCTACCATTGCCCAATCTTGATGATCATGAGTATGCCGATCTGGTGGAAATGGCGCGATCGCTGATCCCCAGTGAATGCCCGGAATGGACAGACCATAACCCTTCCGACACAGGCATCATCCTGATCGAGTTGTTGGCCTGGTTGACTGAGCTATTGCTGTATCAAACGAATCAGGTGCCTGAACTCTCTCAGCGAGAATTTCTGCGACTGCTCAAGGGCAATGCCACATGGGAGAAACCGACCATTCAATCCTGGCAAACGGCCACTCAAGAAACGATTGTGGCCTTGCGAAAGCGGTATCGAGCCGTGACCGCGCAGGATTATGAGGCGTTGGTGCTAGAGGATAGATCCGGTTCGACAACGGCTGAAGCCTTAGCGAAACAATTAACCAGCGAAAGGGTCACGATTGGGCGCGTCAAAGCGTTTGCCAATCGGAACTTAACGCTCAACCCCCAACCCAAGGACCCAGCCTGGGGGCATATCAGTCTGGTGGTGCTGCCTCAGAATGCCGAGAAACAGCCCGTGGCGTTGTCTGAGAGATTGCAGAAGGCGATCGCCAATCTACTAGAAGAACGACGATTGTTAGGAACCAAGCATTATGTGGTCGGCTGTAGTGAGGTGGAGGTAACTGTGCAGGCGAAGCTGTATCTGGAAGTCGGACGACAACCCGAAGATATCCAAAAAAAGGCAATGGATCGGCTGACCCAGTTTTTTCACCCCCTGACGGGCGGAGAAGAGCAACGGGGCTGGCCATTTGGTCGTGCCGTCTACCTTTCCGAAATCTATCAGCAATTCGATCAACTTGAAGGAGTTGACTATGTAACAGAAGTCAAACTGAATGGCAAACAAGAACCTGTTGTGTTGCAGGCTCATCAACTGGTGAAATTTGCAGCCAGCACCAGCCAACTTACTGCGATCGCAGCCAACTAATCCCACCGTAACCCATTTCTCGTCATGACTTCTAGCCCACCCAACCAGCCCCCAAGCAGCTACCTATCCTATCTACCAGCCGTCTTGCAGGAAGGCGAGTTTATGGGTCAATTTCTGCTGGCGTTTGAAGCCATCCTCAGCGGAGTCTCAGGCTCAACCAACCCCGGGTTTGAGCAGAAACTGACAGCCATTCATGAGTATTTCTCGGCAACCACCGCCCCCGAAGAAT
Source organism: Elainellaceae cyanobacterium (assembly GCA_044356135.1). Taxonomy (GTDB): domain Bacteria; phylum Cyanobacteriota; class Cyanobacteriia; order Elainellales; family Elainellaceae; genus CAZVXA01. Next base: position 4,245 of record JBIKWV010000005.1, on the reverse strand, counting down.
TCCTGCCCTGGCTGGCGGGCTGGGTGGCGCTGAGCCTACGCGACGATTGGGAGATCGAGGTCAAGCGCGATTTCATTCAGCAGATTATTCCGCTCTATCGGCAGCGAGGCACCAAGGCCGCATTAAAAGAACTCTTGAAAATTTATTTACGAAAACAGGTGACAGGATCTGCCATCGAGTATGTCGAAATTATTGAGTTTGATGCCATTCCCCATTACTTTCAGGTGCAACTGCGGATTGATAGCCAGGATTTGGAGGAATATCGCCGCAAAGAAACCGTCGCCCGCGCCATTATTGAACAGGAAAAGCCTGCCCACACCATCTATTCGCTGCAAATTTTGATGCCAACCATGCGGCTGGTTTCGGCAGACAAGCTCAAGCAAGAAGGGGTTCAAGACGCAGACATGGCAAAACGAAGATTGAGGCTTTTCGCCAATGCTAAAAGTCCGGCCTATAAAAATCATCAAAACAGAACGGCTTTAGGAGCAACAGATCAGCGATCGCAATCCTGACGTTGTTGTCACCGCTTTGACCCAACACAAAACCTCGCATCTTCTGTGCCATCCTTCCACTGGAGTTACCCACCATGTCTAACAATCCCTATCAACAACCCCCATACGTTGAGAAGCGCCCCCGCTATTTTGATGGTCAATATTTGCAAGTCAGTGATTTTTTGCTGGAACAGCAATATCACATCGATCGCCAGCGCCGGAACAGCCAGTTTTTGCAGGTGTCTGGCATTTTGGAAGGTTTAAACGTAACAATTGATGCGAACAAAACTCGACTCATCATCAAGCAAGGAAGAGCGATTGATGACCAGGGGCAACAGATTTTGCTGAGCAATGAAGCACAATTTGAAGCAATCCCATCAAACGTTAAGACAACGCTGTCCAAACTAACACCCTCTAACCAATTTGAAATTGATTTATCCGATATTTCCAAATTCCCGCGCAACCAACCCTACCATTTGTGGATTACCTGGGAACAGGTGGAGACTGATCCCCAAACTGAGGGAGGAGGGACAGAAAATACTCGCTTTTACGAACGCCCCAAACTACTGCTACAACCATCCCAAAATCAATCCCCAGCCTCTTCAGTTTTTCTGGCTCTTTTGAATAGTGCCAGTGATGGTTTTACAATCGGCACCAGCGATCGCCTTCAATATTCTGGGCTAAAACTACCTGCCAGCAATAATAATGGAGTAACGTTGCGATCGCAGAATGGAGCGGGCGATCGGGCGGTTCTCACGGGTAGTCTCAACGTGGCTGGTTCTTTGTCTGTTATGGGCGTATCCTCCTTTATCAATCTTTTAGTCGATGGAACTCTGGCTGTCGCTGGCAATAGTACACTTACAGGTAGCCTGACGGTAAACAACAAGGTTTCACTAACAGGTTCAGCAAACACAACAGGTCTTTCCGTAAGCACGAACGGCAATGTCGGCATTGGCACGACGACTACTCCTTCTGAACTCTTAGAGATTCAGAGGACAGGAAATAGCAACTTCTTGTCTATCTACAACAGTGGAACTGATGCGAATCAAGAGAGCCGCATTGTTTGGAAAAATGGTGCAAACCGCACAGTGGCTGCGGCGATCGCCTCTCGTCCCGGTACCAGCCTCAATGCTGGAGAATTGCGATTCCAAACGGCTAAAAATAGTACCTTGGAAAATCGACTTGTTTTGAATGAAAGCGGTGTTTATGAAAATAATAATCCCTCTGCTTATCCAAATTATGAAATTCATATTCGAGGTTCAGCAAATGAATCTAGTGAGCAAGATACTCCATCATTCAACATCAAAGGTCAAACTATTTCTTTCTCATCTTCATCGGTGAATCGAGGTATCTATACGATTATTCTGAGTCCAGATGGTACCTCGAAAGCTCAAAATAAACATGATGTATTTAGCGCTAGTAACTGGAACACTTGGGCTGATTGGGTAAGTACAACTGCAAGAGAAGGAGACGTAGTTGCAGTCGCATCTCAAGACGCTTTAAATGCGGTTCCCTCAACTGGATCGGCAGAAAAGCTATTGCGTTCAATTCTGGCTGTGAGGATATTTGAGGTGCAGCAATATATAGATCAGGTGTCTGTTATACGTCGTCCCTACACACTCCTATTTATCGTAGGGCGATCGAATGCGATCGAGGTGCTGCAACCTTATAAAGGATCAAATGCACATATTAGAACAACTTACTACGATCTACTAAGAGATAGTAGCGGTAGTTGTATCTCAGGAATGATCATGATGTGGTCTGGTTCTGCTAACAATATTCCCATTGGTTGGGCATTGTGTAATGGTCAGCAGGGTACACCTGATTTGCGCGATCGATTTATTGTTGCAGCAGGCAGCAACAACTATGCTCCTGGTAACACTGGAGAACCAGATTCACATACACACTCAATAAACCCTCCAAGTACGAATCTAACAATTAATTCAGGTGGTGGCCATACACATGCTCTTCCAAGTGCTTGGTTTCAGAGTAGATGTAGGTCAGACGATAAAGGTCATACGGTTCTTGACGTTGCTGGTCAGGGGGGTCCGTATAGCACGCAGAGTGATGGTTCTCATAGTCATACAGGTTCAGTTGATATTGCTGAATTTACTAGTAGTTCCAGCTCAGGACTTAACCGCCCAAAGTGGTACGCTTTATGCTTCATAATGAAGCTCTAAATACCATTGTTATTATTAAGATTTCTCATCACTTCGAATTAGCGCGATCGCTTCATCGCTATAGGTTGGGTTAACAACGGAAACCCAACGGTCGCAAGCCTTGTAGAGTTGAGTTCAGCATCTCCACCTCTCCCATCCAAACCTCTCCCCCTCAAACTATGCAAGACAAACTCCGCCAACGTCTCCAATCCCTCAAAACCGAATACGAAGCCGGACAAAAAATGCTGGCCGACCTGGAAGCCAAACAAGCCAACCTGCGCGATACCCTCCTCCGCATCAGCGGAGCGATTCAGGTTTTAGAAGAAACCCTGGCACAAGAGGATCAGCCCGCCGATCCAGAATTCGGCAATCTACCAGACGGTGCGGTTCCCATGAATATTACTCCCACAGTAATCGAGTAAGTCCAACTATTACCTCGGCCATCAAAGATGGTGCAACAAACAAAGTGAATGCAGGGGGTGTGGGTGGGTCGCCCCCACACCCCCAGCAGTCACTTTGTTTGCCGAGGTAATAACCGTCCGGAGGCTTTATCCAATCTCAGACAGGTTGGCGATCGCCCGCTCCATCATCTGCAAAGAAGTGATGCCTTGAGCAAAGGATTGAACCGATTCGCTTGGCGTTGTTGCCTCTTGAGCGATCGCACTACGCAGGACGGTGAGCCGTTTCCAGGTTTGATAGACTTGACAGCAAAGAATTGATGTAGACATCTTAAATTCTAGCCGAAAAATATTAGGCCAAATACAGGATGTTAGAATCAAGACTGCTGGATGACTGATGAGCAGGAGTTACGTTGAGTTCTTCCTCCCCAAAACTGAGTTCTTCGACCACCGACACTTAGCTTAGAGAAGACCTATGGTTCAAACCCAAGTCGAACCCAAACGATACAGCTTTGATGAATTCATTCGCTGGTATCCAGAGAATGCAGAAGTTCGGTACGAACTGCACGATGGGGTTATTGTCGAGATGCCTAAGCCGAAGGGAAAACATTCCAATCTGACTGGCTCTCTCATCGAGCAACTGTTGATCAGCATCAGGCAGATGGGCAAAGGTGGCATTTGGACGATTCCTAGGGAGTCGATTGTCAAACCGAAACGAGAACAAGCCGGGTATGAGCCAGACATTATCGTTCTGAACCAAGAAACCCTTGCAGCAGAACCCCGATGGCAAAGCGAATCAATTATTCAAAATTCTGATTCAGTCAAGTTAATCGTCGAAGTTGTGTCAACGAATTGGCGTGACGATTACTACAATAAACTTCGAGATTATGAAGAGATGGGAATCGAAGAATATTGGATTCTTGACTACAATGCATTGGGGCCGAGAAAATTTATCGGCAATCCCAAACAACCCACACTATTTGTTTGTACTTTAGTGGATGGGGAATATCAGATGAATCCATTTACTGAAAACATGATCATTGGTTCCCCTACCTTGCCTCAATTCAGCTTATCTGCACAGCAGATTTTTGCTCTCGCTCTGTAGTTCTTCTGTAGTTCTGCTCAATCCCTCAATATAGCAATCCTATTTCAGTTGTGAGAATTTCTGATCTGGGTTGTGAGAGAGGGGCGGGCTGT
>JBIKWV010000253.1:0-6471 GCA_044356135.1 Elainellaceae cyanobacterium | reverse complement strand
TTTGCCTGGTTAGTGTGCCGCGCGAAGCGCGGCACACTAACCAGGCAAAGTTTCTTTGGTGGACTAGTGGGTCATTTGCTTTGCTCATCGCCATACCTCTGTGGGGTGGGCGTCCCGCCCGCCCAGACGGGCAAGATGCCAGGAATGGCGATACCCATGCCAAGTGACCCACTAGTAGGTAGGCACGATTCTGCTTAAAACAAGAAATACCGCTGCGCCATCGGTAGAACCGTCGCAGGCTCACAAATCAGCAGCTCTCCGTCGGCCCGCACTTCGTAAGTCTCCGGATCAACTTCCATCCGAGGGGTCGCATCGTTCAGCTTCAGATCGCGCTTGGTCATCTGACGGATATTGTGGACTGGAAGTACCGTGCGCTGGAGTCCAAGCCGTTCGGGAATGTCGTTCTTCAGGGCAGCTTGAGACACAAAGGTGAAGGCCGTCGAATTGCGAGCACCGCCAAAGCTGGCAAACATTGGACGCATGTGGACGGGTTGGGGTGTGGGAATGCTGGCATTGGGATCTCCCATCTGCGCCCAGGCGATCAGGCCACCTTTCATCACCATTTCCGGTTTGACGCCGAAGAAAGCGGGTCGCCACAAGCAGAGATCAGCAATTTTGCCAACTTCGACTGAACCCACATAATCCGCAATCCCGTGGGTAATTGCCGGGTTAATCGTATATTTAGCGACATAGCGCTTGGCACGGAAGTTATCGTTGCGATCGCTCCCCTCCACTTCCCCCGTTGCGCCGGAGAGCCATCCCCGCTGCACCTTCATCTTGTGTCCGGTCTGCCAGGTGCGGGTAATGACCTCACCGATGCGGCCCATCGCCTGGGAGTCCGAGGAGATCATGCTGAAAGCTCCCAGGTCGTGCAGGATGTCCTCAGCAGCGATCGTTTCCCGCCGAATCCGGGACTCCGCAAAGGCCACATCTTCGGGGATGCTGCGATCGAGGTGGTGGCACACCATCAGCATGTCGAGGTGTTCTTCCAGGGTATTCAGCGTGTAGGGGCGGGTGGGGTTGGTGGAGGAGGGCAACACATTCAATTCGCCGCAGACCTTGATGATATCGGGAGCGTGGCCACCACCCGCCCCCTCGGTGTGGTAGGTGTGAATACAGCGATTTTTGAAAGCGGCGATCGTGTCTTCCACGAAGCCCGCTTCATTCAGGGTATCGGTGTGGATGGCGACCTGCACATCGTATTCATCCGCAACGCCGAGGCAGGTGTCAATGGTGGCGGGGGTGGTGCCCCAGTCTTCGTGGAGTTTGAGGCCGATCGCCCCGGCTTCGATTTGCTCTTCCAGTGCCTCCGGTTGAGAAGCGTTTCCCTTGCCCGTGAAGCCCAGGTTCATCGGGAAGGCATCTGCCGCTTGCAACATCCGATACATATTCCAGGGGCCGGGGGTGCAGGTGGTGGCAGCAGTGCCAGCGGCGGGTCCCGTGCCGCCCCCGATCATGGTGGTAATGCCAGCGGCGATCGCCACCTCAATCTGCTGCGGACAAATGAAGTGAATGTGCGTGTCAATGCCGCCAGCGGTGAGAATCATGCCCTCCCCAGCGATCGCCTCTGTACCGGGGCCAATAATGATACTGATATTGTCCTGGGTGTAGGGATTTCCCGCTTTGCCAATTGCGTGTATTTTTCCGTCCTTAATCCCAACATCTGCTTTGACAATTCCCCACCAGTCCAGAATCAACGCATTGGTAATGACTGCATCCACAGCGCCGTCTCTGTTGCTGATGGGAGATTGCCCCATACCGTCTCGAATTACCTTGCCGCCACCAAACTTGACTTCATCTCCGTAGGTCGCAAAATCTTGTTCTACTTCGATGATCAGTTCGGTATCCGCCAGCCGCACGCGATCGCCCACAGTGGGGCCAAACGTATCCGCATAGGCACGGCGATTCATCCGGTAGCTCATAACATGTCCTCAGACGGCAGATTGATCCATCTGGGAGACTATCACGGAGGAATTGGGGAGCGTTAAAATTTGCTGAAAAGTTAAGGATTGCCACCTGTGGTCAGCATTTTACTCTGCTTAGGACAGGCAGGCAGCGTCGTTCCAGTCGTTTCAGATGCCTCGGTCGCGTCCAGTTGATTGAGGTGCTTGAGGGTATTGGTCAGGTCGGCGGTCAGGCGTTTTGCTTGTTCTTTCACTGTGCCGTGAGCATAGGCATCAACCTCGATCGGTTTGCCGATATGAATCTGAACGCTGGTTCCCCAGGAGGGCAACATCTGACTGTAGTGGATGGTCATGGGCACAATTTTAATGCCCAATTCCGGCTGGTTGTTTTCGGCCTGAAGCGCCAGTCGTGCCAGACCGGGCTTCAGCGGATTGATCTCGTGATTGCGGAAAATGCCGCCCTCCGGGAAAATCACCAGCATCTCTCGGTTCTGCAGGATCTCTAACCCATAGCGCAGGCTGGCGATCCCCGGCTGCCGTGTGTTCACCGGAAACCCACCCAGTCGGCGAATCAACCACCCCTGAATTCCTTTGACTTCATCCGCCGACACCATAAAGCGGACATCCCGCCCCGTCACAATGCGCCCGGTGGAAAAAGGTACCAGTAGCGCATCCCAGCGAGACCGATGGGTGGGCGCGAGGATCACGGGACCCGTCAGCGGCAGATTTTCCTGCCCGGTCACTTCAATCTGTTTGAAGAACAGCGGCATCACCAGTCGCTTGCCCAGAAGGTATGCCAGCGGCGTCAGCCAGGGTGAAACACAGGATTGGATCATGGTTTCCTGGTTGTGTGTAACGACTTTTACAGGGGTGGATGGGTTAATAAGGAAGACCATAGGAACATGGGGAAATCGGGGGCGATCGCTTGAGAGTGAGGGGCGCACCCGGCACCACAGACACTCCCACACCCCGATATGCTGATGCACAGCCTTGCTTTACATTGCCCAGCATAGGGGCTTTTCGATTTGTTAACCTGCTACAGCGGGACAGTTCTCCGGCTGTCTGAAGTTAGATCTATGGATACTCTGGAGCAAATTCAATTGATGCTTGATAGGGGTATCGCTATCGCCCGACAGCATCACTTTAACCCCTGCCGTTTTGCAGCAAACCAGTCCTGAAGGTGTTGCTTGCAAGTGGCTGCGAGAATCCCGCTCAACACCACCGGGCGATGGTTGGAGCAGGCACTGTCAGGCAAGTTTGCGACGGATCGAATCGCTCCAGTTTTTAAATCGTCTACTCCGTAGACTAGCCTACCCACTCGCGCCAGAATGATTGCACCCGCACACATAGGGCAGGGTTCCAGGGTGACGTACAGAGTGCAGTCTTCCATGTGCCAGCGGTTGAGCCGTTGCCCCGCTGCTCTTAAGGCCACGACTTCTGCATGGGCCGTGGGGTCGTGATCCCGCTCACGCCGATTCTCTCCAGTTGCAATCAGATTGCCTGCGGCATCAACGATAACTGCTCCCACAGGAACCTCTCCCGCAGATCCGGCGGACTGGGCGAGGGCGATCGCCTGTTCCATCCACTGTCGATGGATCTGGTAAATCGGGTTATCCTCCAGTTTTAGCAGCGGTGTGTCGTTCACAGGTGTCATTTCCTCAAGTTTCAGGTTTCATCCCCCGGTTTCCGCCAAAATCGTGCCCACCCCAGCGCGCATCGGTAGGGGTAAAGCAGTTGCCCGAGAAACTTCTCCATTTCCCCCCTTTCCCGACACAAATGCTTTGCCCTACTGACGGGATCCGATCACCCAATTCATGGATTCCGTCAGGTGACGGTTGGGATCGGTTGGGCCAGCAGATCGTCTAATTTTCCCTGCGTGTCGAGGGCGTACAGATCATCGCAGCCGCCGATGTGCTGGTTGTTGATGAAAATCTGGGGGACGCTGCGGCGTCCGTTGGCGCGTTCGGCCATTTTGACGCGGGCGGCTCCGTTGCCGTCGATTTTGTACTCAGTAAAGTTGACGCCTTTCCAGCGCAGCAGGAGTTTGGCGCGGATGCAGTAGGGGCAGGTCTGCCAGGTGTAGATTTCGACGTTGGCTTTGACCTGGTCAGAGGGACGTTGGAGGAGGAAGTTGAGGAGGTTTGGCATGGGTTAGGGATGCGTATTGTTCTCTGCGGAGGTTTGGGCTGCGTACCAGGCTTTCTGGGGGACGGCTTGCCCCCCAGACCCCCCGCTTGGGGGACTGGCCTCGTCCCCCAAACTCCCTCCGACTAGATGGTCGGTGAGTTGCCATCAGCCCGCAGCGGGTTACCCACGATCGCAAGATGGCTGAGTGATTTGAGGGAGAGGTCCGGCTCTCTCCCCTTGCCAAGGGGAGGAGTGGGGTTAAAAATATTCTATTTCAACGTCAATTGGGCGGCGCGGTTGAACGCCTGACGGAAGATGCCTTCGGTGATCCAGAGGGTGGTGAGGAGGGTGGCGATCGCCAGCATGAACAGAATCAACATTTGATAAAGTGCTGCGTTGAGAGGATTGGCTCCGGCCAGGATCTGCCCAGTGATAATGCCTGGAAGCGTGACAATTCCGACCACCAGCATCTGGTTGAGGGTGGGGATGAGAGCGGCGCGGATGGCGTCGGTGCGAAGCTGCTGGATGGCTTGCCGGGGATCTGCGCCCAGGCTGAGGTGGGTTTCGATGTCGAGCTGGCTGCTGTTGAGAGTGCTGACGAAGCGTTCACCAGCGAGGGCGGCGGCGTTCATGGCGTTGCCGAGGAGGATACCACCGAGGGGGATGAGGTACTGCGGGTCGTACCAGGGGTCAGACTGAACGATTAACAGTTGAGTATAGGCCAGGGTGAGGGTGCTGCTGAGGAAGATGGAACCGCCGATCCAGGGGACAAGGCGAGGAAGTTTGCGGCTGATGCGGTTGCTGGCAACGACGGTGGCGATCGCCAGCATCACCGCCAGCACCAGCAACACCAGCCAGGGGTCGCGGATGGCGAAGACGAAGGCCAGCAGATAGCCAACAACCAGGAGTTGCACAATCGTGCGGAAGGTGGCCACCGCCAGGTTCCATTCCAGACCCAGGCGCTGCCAGGCGGAGATGCCGATGGCGATCGCCATCAGCCCCAGCGCCCAGCCCAGACGCAGCACATCAAGTTGGAGAGAGGGGGTCATAACCGGACAGAGGGGTGGCCGGGAAACAATCTGGCCTGAGCCTCATTCTATAGAGGTGGACAAGATATTACACTATCTAGGGCGCTGAAATGATTAACCTGAGTCGGGGCAGCGCTGACAAACAAAATTTTCCAATGGTATCCACGAGTGAGCGCGATTCCTCCCCTTGATTTGACCCAGCAGTATCAGACAATTAGCGATGAGGTGGGTGCAGCAGTGCTGGCGGTGCTGGCCTCCGGGCAGTACATCAATGGGCCAAACGTTCAGAATTTTGAACGGCAGTTTGCCGAATATATTGGGACTTCTGACTGTGTCACCTGCAACTCTGGTACCGATGCGCTGTTTCTGGCACTGCGGGCCTATGGGATCGGGGCAGGAGACGAGGTCATCACAACTCCGTTTACGTTCATTGCCTCAGCCGAGACGATCAGTGCCGTAGGTGCAAAACCAGTCTTTGTGGATATCGATCCTCAGACCTTCAATCTGGATCTGAACCAACTGGAGGCCACCATTTCGCCGCGCACCCGCGCCATCATTCCGGTGCATCTGTTTGGCCAACCTGTGGATATGACCCGTCTGATGGCGATCGCCCAATCCCACAATCTTCTGGTGATCGAAGACTGCGCTCAGGCCGCTGGAGCCGCATGGCAGGGGCAGCGGGTGGGCACCTTTGGTCATGTCGGTTGCTTTAGCTTTTTCCCGACCAAAAACCTGGGAGCCTGTGGCGATGGGGGCGCGATCACGACAAATGATGCAGCGATCGCTACAAAACTACGGATGCTGCGGGAACACGGCAGCAAGGTGCGCTATCTGCACGAAGAAATTGGGGTCACCAGTCGATTGGACGCACTCCAGGCGGTAATCCTGAAAATTAAACTGCGGCACCTGGAGCAGTGGAATGAGCAACGGAGAGCGATCGCCACTCGCTATACTGAACTCCTCGGTCCGCTCCCCGGTGTGACACCGCCCCCTGTGATCGTCAACGGGCTTCACTGCTGGCACCAGTACACAATCCGTTTGTCTGCCGGAGACAATGCCACAGATGAAGCACAGCGAACCTACCGCGACCAGGTACGACAGCAACTACAGGAGCAGGGGGTTAATTCAATGGTCTACTACGCCACGCCGCTGCACCTGCAACCTGTTTATCAGAACCTCGGTTACACTGAAGGTGCATTTCCGATGGTAGAGCAAGCTTCGCGCGAGGTGCTATCGCTGCCGATGTTCCCCGAACTCTCGGTAGAACAGCAGGAGCAGGTGGTGTATGCGCTCAAAGACTGTCTGTAAGAGATTAAGGAGCTGCTGTTTAATAAAACCCCAGTTGTCACCTGGCGCGGCTTCGCCGCGCCAGGTGAAAACTGGGGTTTACTGGGATGTTACTTTATGGCAAG
>JBIKWV010000252.1:0-6482 GCA_044356135.1 Elainellaceae cyanobacterium | reverse complement strand
GGGGTGATGCAGAATGAACAGGATAGAGTTCTGGTGAGGGGGCACGGCTACCTGATTGCAGAGGGATGGCTTCTATCTGGGGCGCAGGTGGCGGTGTAGATGGTTGCTCCGAAGTTTCCATAACTTTCTTGAACAGCTTGCTACAGACGAGATCGGCAAACTGACTGTCAAAATGATGCTGAGGGCGACCGCTCAGCCCCCACGTTAATAAGATGTTATCGACTGATGTTGTCTTAAATCGCCCCTGAAAGATTGCTTCTACGATCGCAGCAACCACCCATTTGGGGGAATACTCATCCAACCACTCACGCACCACTTGCTCAGCCGAGTCGTGGTCATCGTCCAGGTCAAAACTGTAATGTTGTAAAAGGACGACAGCAGACTTTACTGGATCTCTTGCCATAGATCACCCTCTTAGTTGTAGTAGAGCGAGTAGTATTCAGGAGGTGTTTTTGCGCCAGTCAGCGTAAAAATGTTGTAACGATCTGTTCGTAGATCACCTGTGTTGTAGTAGAGAACAATTGCTGAAACATGGGGTTGATTGGCATCAATCGCTCTCAAGCACTCCGGATCGGTAAGATGAGCGCGCTCGATATAGGCAATTTGTGGGCGATCGCCAGGATTAGAGAGAACCACTGCCCCTGGGCCATACAATCGATACCCCTTCCAGAACAACGCCAGGATTTGATCACAGTAGTTAGTCAGTTGCTTCACCGCGCTTTGCGAGGATACGGAATCAGACGAGATTTGGTCGGGCAACCATTCCAGGAGATCGCCGGGTTGGCAGCCCAACGCAGCACAAATCCCATTCAGACGTTCAGGGGTTAAACGGGGCATCTCTTCTGCCTTACGCAATCGATAGACAGAATTTTCTGTGATATCGAGCGAATCCGCCAAATCGATATTTCGGATACGTTTCTGAGCCATCACCTCATTTAGCTTCCAGCGAATCACGCTCATTGTCCATTGATTACGCCCTTCTTAGTGTACACCAAAGCACATAATGACGATTAGATCACTTTAATGATGATAAAGCAACACAACACGTTGACTAATTTCTACGTGTGATGTAGATTTTTGGTATTCTCCCTACATGAGAAGAGATTGGGCTGTCTTTGGGATGCGATTCTTGCTTGGTTCTGGAGCTTGTTCTGGAATCTCGCTCCATAGACTCCCTCCTAGCAACTTCACGGCTTCAATGATTCCACTGTAGTTTCACCAGGCATCAGAGTTATGAAGAACGATCACTGCAACGGTCAAGAGCTACTAGCTGCCAAACTCCAGGTTTCAAGTCAGGAAGATGACGACCGGGGGTCTGGACGGATACTTCATTTTGCTAAATCTCGGAACGTTCAGCCAGATGATGATAAGGACACAAGCCCTTATCCCTTGAAATTGATCTTGACGGGGTCTCGGCAGGATGTGATCGGGGAGATTAAGTTTTTGCATCTCCTCCAGTACGCTGAGGTTACTGCATGGAGCCGACTGCAAAGGGGTCTGAAACCCGGTGAGGTGATGAGTATCCTGGCTCTCCGTACCTCACATATGCAGACTGAAAAAACCTAAGCAGTTTGCTGCATTAATCAGAACCCGGCACAAATATTATCTGAATGCGAAATTCAAGATATTGGCTCAAAGAATCTGGAGTGTAGAAATGCGTCCAGTGTCAGCTAAAAAGTAGAGGGTTTAACCCCTCTTGTAAAAGCAGATAAAATGGCGCATACTCCACTGGAATCAGGGTTTCTGTAAGGTTAGTCTAATGCGAAAAAAGTTCACTGCATCTACAATGATCTTGCTCACGAATTACAGTTTTAGCTTTGACTCCGGTGAAGATCAGATTGAGCAAATCATCCAGAAATGGTTTGTGCAGTATCCCCCTAGATGGGTAATCGCAGCTATTGTCGAGGCCATTTTTCTGGGTCGATACAAAGCGGTATCTGTAGAACGCATTCTGATCCTGTGGCATCTACGAGGTGAGCCTATCAGCCATTTTGACCTGGAGTTCGTAGATCTAGTTTGCAGCCGTCTTGTCAAAGGTGTATTGATTCATCCCCCTGCTACTCACTCAGTCCATAGAACTGCTTCTCGTGCAGCATAAGTTGCGAAGATTGCAGTTGCGAAGATTGCATCAGTGTCCAGGTTAGGGATGGTAGAATACTTGTTAGTATATTGCATTTCTCGTGTTGGTGAGATACGGGATGCGGGGGTGATTTCCCTTTGAGAGGGCAATGGGTGTACCTCTGCGTGGGGGCACCGCCCCCGTACCTCCGTACCTTATGCGAATGAAAACCGCTATATCTGCTGACGAGAAAGTCACATTTCTAGCCTTCTGGCTCTGATGATTGCAGGTAAGATGTGCGGGGGCGGATGTTTATGACAAGTGGGCACGATCCAGAGAAACCTCAAAACGTTGACATCGACAGCTACTTTAATTTTCTAGACCTAGACGATCCAGATCCAGATGCACTTAATGCAGCCGCAAGGCCAGATCCGGGTCTCACTGGTTCTGAGACGGAACTTGCTGAACCAATCCCTCCTGGTGGTTTCTCTGAGGAGGCTAAGCGCAGGCTCGATGTCGCCGAGATGCGTAGGCTTCGAAAGCTGGCCGAGCCTGTACAGCAATCCTCAGATACCTCTCTGACTCGAAGTCTTGCGCTGACGCTGAAAAGCCTGGATCGCCTGACTAATACTCTGCGAGTGTTTATCTTGCTCTTTATGGTCTCCGCAGGTGCAGCCCTTTTCTTTAGCTACTACATCAGTTGTACGACGGCTCAGTCCTGTTTTTGGACGATGACAACCAGCTCAAAGGTAACCACTGTCTCACCTCCGGTTCCCCAATCTAAACCGCAATCTGAGCCTTTGACCGTTGACCCTGCCCAAGAAGATTTCTTCAGGGAAGCTGTTAATGCTGCCATGCAAGCGGTAAAAATCGGCGAGACAGCCCAGTCAGCGACTGATTGGGATCATGCCTCCGTTGCCTGGATCGCCGCGATTGAAATGATGCAGGCGGTGCCTCCCAACAGCAGCAGATATGAACTGGCTCAGCAGAAAGCACAGGAATATCTGGGCAAACTGGCGATCGCTCAGCGCCGCGCCAGAACATTGAGGAGTCTCCAGTTGAACTGAATTCTACCTAACCAATTTCTTGCTCCCTAATCGCAATGCTTTCCAGTACAGACATCATCAGAGTCAGTGCGATTGAAATTTTCAATAGCCTGGTTGACTCCAGTGGAAAAATTGTTGACCAATTAAACGAATCCTTTCAGCAGATTGTTTTCCAGGCATCTAAGCAGTATAATCAGAACTACATTGAGCGTCACGCTTGTGTAAAAGTGTTAGGGATGCGAGAGCCAATTACCCTGGATGCGATTTACACCGATGTCCAACTGGTTGACAGTAGCGTAAGTCGTCGCTTTCACACCCTTGAGACGCTTGACCAGTTCTACCGCAATACCCAGAAGCGGCGATTTCATCCCACCCCGGAACGGCGTTTGCCCGGTCTGCACATAGCCAATCAGCATCCCTACTTGATGGTTCTGGGAGGACCTGGCATTGGCAAATCGACTTTTTTACGCAAGGTAGGGCTTGAGGCGCTTAATGGGCCTCAGGACAACAAATTTCAGTATGAGTGTATCCCGGTCTTTCTGGAGCTGAAAGAGTTTAGCAGTGGAGCTATTGACTTTGAAGCTGCGATCGCCAAAGAATTTGAAATTTGTGGATTCCCCTATGCCGATAGCTTTACTCGAGCTGCCTTAGAGCAGGGCAAACTATTGATTTTATTAGACGGCGTTGACGAGATCCCAACGGAGCGGCAGAGTTTTGCGATCGTCGCCATCCGGGATTTTGTCGATCGATACGACCAGAATCGCTTCATTGCATCCTGCCGTAAGGCTGCCTACCGCTACAATCTGCGACGATTTACCGATGTCGAAATCGCAGATTTTACCGACCAACAGATCTTGCACTTCATCGAATCCTGGTTTGTCAATCACCCCCGGCGCGGGCAGGAATGCTGGCAAAAACTAATGAGTGCTGAGTATGCTGCAACCAAAGAACTGACGCACACGCCGCTGCTGCTGACCCTGACCTGCCTACTCTACGAAAAAGCGGGGCAATTTCCGACCAACCGCGCCACCCTTTACGAAAAAGCAGTGCGTGTTTTGTTGGAAGAATGGTCAGGTGAAAAAGGACTACCGCAAGAGATACTGTATCGTGGTCTTGATACCAAGCGCAAAGAACTGTTGCTCTCTCAAATTGCCCACGATGCATTTGTCGCTAATCAACTCTTCCTGCCACGACGGGAACTCGTGAAGAAAATTGAGTTTCTGCTGAAAGAGATGTTGCCCGATGAGCACCACATCGATGGGGACAAAGTTCTCAAATCGATTGAGGTGCAGCATGGGATATTAGTGGAGCGGGCGGAGGGAATTTATTCCTTCTCACACCTGACTCTGCAGGAGTATCTCACCGCTCAGTATCTTGCAGATACCCGCAGACTGATGGATCAAGTGATGCTGATCCATCTCACTGATGAACGCTGGCGAGAAGTCTTCCTGCTGCTGGCAGGGCTACAGCGAGCAGACGAGATGCTGCTGCGGATGGAAAAGCGCGCTCATGGTTATGTCACTGCACCAGCGCTACAGTCTCTGCTGAATTGGGCCAGCGACATTACGCAGGGATCTGGTAGTCCTCATAAGCCAGCAGTGAAGCGAATTGCGGCGATTTTCTTAGCACTTGATTTGGGGCGCGCCCTGGCCCTGGACTATGTTCGTGTGCGTGCCCTGGATCTCGATATTGACCTGGCTCGCACCCTGGCTCTGACCCTGGATCGATCGCTAGAACTTAATCGAGCACTGGATCTTGCACTGGCCAGAGTCTTAAATCTTGAACTGGCGGTCGTGTTAGCGATCGACATTGCCCGGAAATACGACCAAACTCGTATTTTCTCAGGGGTCGATTTCAACCAATTGCACACCCGGCTGAGTGTTATCAAAAGTGAGGTACAGGAATGGACTGAACCTGAAGCCGTGCGTAAGTCGGTGATCGAAACAGTACAAACTGTCTGGCTGGAGGAACTGAAACTCCAGCCAGAATGGGTTCAATTGTCGCCGACTGATGCCCTCGCCCTACAGCGATACCTGATTGCGACTTTATTGATGGTGCAGTGTAAGAGATCTGCCGTCTGGGTACTACCCCGCACCTGGGCAGGGATTGAGGCGCGCTTGCTATGCTTGCCCTGGACGAAGCAGCGAATTAAGCAAGCGTAACGATAAAGCTTCCAGGAATCTCCCGTTTGAAGACCAGAGAGGTCTCAAATTAGGGCGCTTTGCAAAAAAACTCAGCCACAAAAACCAGAATTGCTACCAGCATCAGGTTCATAAGGGCAGCGCTTACTACTGGAAAAAAGATGAGATTAAGGGCCAGTACAGCCGTCAGGCCAATGTAAGCGATCGCCACTTGGCTGTGTGACCAGCCAGACTGATAGAGTCGTTGAAAAATGTGACTGCGGTGTGCTTGAAACAGATTTTCTCGCCGAAATAGGCGAAGAAATAGGGTGTAGATAGTGTCAGCAGTAATGGGCAAAGTGATTGTCAAATAGGCCCACGACCAAATTGGACTGACAGTATCTGGAATACTCAGCAGGGCGATCGCCACTAACGCCCCCAGCGCCGTACTGCCAGCGTCTCCCATAAAGATACGGGCGGGCGACCAGTTCCACACTAAAAAACCTGCCAGGGCGGCACTTAAAAGTAGAAACAGGGGTTGACGCAGTTCCACTGCGAAAAAGACGAACTGGATGGCTGCAATACCGGCCACCAGGCCATCCAACCCATCCATGAAGTTGTAGAAGTTAATCAATGCCGTCATACCAATGACGGTCAACGCCAGAGCCAGTAACACTCCTACGAACCCCTGGCTGGTTAACCAGGGCTGTGGAAACAGCCCAAACAACAGAGCGGACATGGTGGCGACGAGCAGTTGTACTGAATATCTGAGACTGGCAGACAATCCGCGATAGTCATCGAGAATGCCGACGGCAACCAGGGGAAGCAACACCCCCCCTGCCAGGGCCAGACTGGTCACCCTGAAAGGCGTCACCAGCGATGGATTTGCCAGTGCAAAAATAGAGCAGGAAACTGCAAAAGCCACAATAAAACCCATACCGCCCCCTCGCGGAGTAGGAACGGTATGGGCACTGCGCTGATTTGGCATATCAAGCAAATAGATGCTGAATCTCGATTGAATGAGCAGAACCAAACCGTAGCTGAGCACAAAACTCAACAACGCATAAAGGATTAGGAGGTACATAAATCGACTGTCTCTGAAATTGAAGTTCGCGGTCTAACAATTTCTATCGGGGATGGCAAGGCTAAACCCCGCAGCAATTTTCAATCAACAGTTAGGGATCTGCTGTTTAGGATCACGAATTAAATAAAACCGAATTGTTTTTGAGAGAGGGGGGGGGGGGGGGGGGGGCGCGC
>JBIKWV010000251.1:0-6488 GCA_044356135.1 Elainellaceae cyanobacterium | reverse complement strand
TGACGCCACTGTAGGGGAGCAGGGGAAAAGGCTGGGGGGTGGTGGGGAGGGCCAGGGCGGGAACCTCCAGGAAGCCCAGGAGGCCGTCCAGGGTTGCGCCTTCGTCGCTGATGGCAGCGCTGTGGAGAAGGGCCTGTTCCGGTTGGGCGTAGTAGATGGGGGTGGTGTCGATCTGGCGGACGTAGGCCCAGGCGGTGGTGGCCAGGTTCGTCAGGATGGCTCCGCCGTTCTCGGTGACGGCTGGCTGCTGGGGCACAAAGCCTGGGGCATAGGCGGGGTAGCCCGGTCTGCAACAGAGCAGGTTGACGCGGGGGTAGCGGTTTAGAACGGCGAGAATGTTGACGATCGCGGAAGAAGGGGCGATCGCGGTTGCAGTCATCGCTCCCGCCGAGGCCGCAGGCGCTGTCGCTGGGGGAGTGGTCGTCATTGCCGCATCAGCAGTGGCGACCGCAGGCACCGCCAACTTGATGTATTCCACGCCGGACAGGCCGCAGATCAGATTATCGTCGTAGTCCGCCGGGTTCTGCGACGCGCCGGGGGTGTAGCGGGGGACACTCATTTCGTAGTCGCCCGCAGGAGCCAGATAGTAGGGTGCAGGAAACAGCGGATCGGCCACGCTGAAGCTGTCGATGGGCAATTCGGCAAACACCAGACGGCACTGGTCGTCGTGGGGCGTCAGGTGAATCGTGTAGCCGATGTTGGTGCAGTAGCCAGAGGGAAACGAGATGGCCTTCATACCCGCCCCGAAACCGAAGTAGGTGCGGGTGCCATCCAGCGGGTTCAATGGGTCGAGGGTGGGCACCAGCGTCAGGTTCGCGGGGTAATGGGGCAGCGCATCCCCGTCCTCCAGCAGAAAAGGGTAGCGGGTGGTGGCGATCGCAAACGCATTTTCGCTTCCCGACTGATTGGCATCCCGGAAAAACAGGCGGAAGCCGATATCCAGCGCGGTTAATTCGCTGTAGCCCGCGTCACCTTGAGAATCTTCTGGTTTCTGGATGGTGAGCGTCGTTTGCAGGCATCCGGCGATCGCCCCCGCAAAGGACAGCTCAATCGCATCCGCGATTCCGTACAGCCGCACCGTATCGAATCCCGTAGACAGGTAGAAGCCCTGTGGATTCGCTGTCTCCCGTCGAAACAGCAGCCCATCCCGCCCGTCATTCAGCGTTACAGAACTATCCCCGGCGATGAATAGCCCATAGTTGCGAAACGCGAGAAACGTCGGGTCTGCGACGGTGTGTTCCGCAGCGTTGGAGGTGCCCGGACTGGGATTCAGCGACAGGGAGTTGTACCGCCAACTGGCGATCGGATCGGCAGGATTTTCCAGCCAGAGCAAGCGTATCGGGCGGTTTCCCAGTTCCTTCAGTAGTCGGCGCACCGAATCCACCAGTGCACTCTGGTTCAGGCTGGATTTTGCAGCCTTGAGAAACAGGTAAATCCCAGAGTGGAGCGTCCAGGTGTCGGCCAGGGAGAGTTCGGTGCTTGCGAGTGTGCCATCGGGCAAAAAGGCAATGCAATAGTTCGGCACAGTCATTGTGTCGTCTGCTTCCTGAAGGAAGTAGAGGGGGTCATTGCTTTGCAGCTTTTTGAACGATGGGATGAACATGAATCAGGGGCCGTGGGGGATGGAGTGAGGCATGGCGTGAGGGATGAATCCCTCCTATCCCCATGAACAGTGGGGGAAATTGTTAGAAATAAAAGCGATCGCCCTGTACAACAGGCAAGTCATACGCATCAACTCCGTTGGGATATTGTGTGTCTGTATCCAGGTCAATGAATCGATAGGTCGGTGAACTGTTGACGCCTGTGTGAATTAAACGGCGCGATCGCAACACTCCCTGGAAGCCCCTCAAACTCTGGTTTGACGCAGCGCTGACCGGGATCCCCCGGAATCGTTCGATCACCTGCCGCAGCGTCGTTCCGAGGGACACATAAACGGGCTGTTCCTGTACAAAAATGGTGATTTCTGGAATCACCATCACCCGCCCCCGGAAGAAGAACCCGATGCGGTTCTCTGAGGTTTGTACACTACCGTTCTTGCGGTACTGATCCGTCGCAGCCTCCAGATCCACCAGACTGGCGGCTCCCACCAGCGTGATGGTGCGTTCCGAACCCCTGGGAGCGGCCAGATTGGAGAACTGACTGGGGTAGAACAGACGATAGTAGGGGAAGCGGAACCCCGGTTTTTGAATGTCGATCAGACTCCCGGCCCCCTCTCTGGAGGCATCGGTCTGGATCTGAACCGGAATCCGCGAAACGAACGGATCAAACCCCAGCAGATACTGACCGGGAGCAGCCGGATTGGGGTAGGAGTGGACGTGATAGTAGCTGGTACCGCTGCCCACGAAGCCGTTGATGGCGATCGCCGTTCGTTCCGTAGGGGGCACATCCTGGTAGTTCTGGAAGTCCACCCGCAGGCGCATTCCCGGCTGCAAGTCCACCTGAACGCCTTCGGCGGTGTCCATGCCGTAGTAGTAGAACAGCACCTGCTCGATCGGCATGGGCAGCCGTTCAGCGATCTGGCGCTTGAGCAGCGCGATCGCCCCCGGTAACAGCGCTCTAGTGGGGTTTTCCAGCGCTGCCAGTTTAGCCAGAAAATCGCGGTAGGCGGTGGCGATTGTCCCTCCCGACTTACCCACCACATCCATGGTCAGGCGACAGCCATCCGCCGTCTGCTCCAGGCGGAAGAGCGTGCTGGCGTCGCTGACCGCCTGACTGGTGGCGGCAAACACGAAAGGGAGGGGGACGACAATCGGTGCAGCAGGCAACCCTCCCGAAGGACTGAGACTGACGAGCGATCGCCCCTCTGCTGTGGTGAAGCGATAGCTGGCGCTCTGCCGAAACTGGGGTGCAATGATTTCATTAGTACGTGCCCTGAGCTGATCCAGAATCAGTCCCAGCAGAGCATTACGGTTTGGCGGCGGCGAAAAAACGGTGAACTGCGGCACCACCACGTCCTGCACCTGGCCATCCGAGTCCTCCGCCTGTAGCTGCCCTGCAATGTTGCTCAACACCCCACCATTGCTGACCTCCACCTGCACCATCGCCCCCAGACCGCGAGACTCCCTGGGGGACTGGGGCGATTTCAGAAAGTCGGTGAGCTTGACGGCAGTATTCGGCTCGTAGATTGCGCCCAGATTCAGGCTGAAGGGCAGGGTTGGGGTCACCTGCCCCTGTAAAATGAATTGACCCGCCCGCTGGCTTCCGATCAGGGTCAACGCCTCTCCCAGCCAGGAGCCGCTCAGGGTGAATTGCCCATTGGTCAACCCCAACTGCGGATTCAGCAGCGCAAAGTCGGGGATGTTTACGGTGAGGGGGCGCAGCAACCTGAGCTGCACCTGTGGCCCCATTTCGACCTGCGCATCTTCGTTGAACCGCAGCGGTGACCCGTCGGGGTACAGGGTGAATTTGCCTGTGGAGAGGAGGCGATCGCCCCGCATCTGCAAATCGCCCGCATACAGCGTCTCGCTCAGGCTCTTCAGACTGGTTCTCCCCTGCAGTTGGGCCATCGGTTGAGACATATTCGGAGGATTTCCCGGACGGTTACCGGGACTGTTTCCAGGACTACTGCCGGGAAGACTCACCACCTGTCCATCTGTTCCCAGTTCCAGCGTTCCCAGTCGAGCCAGGTTGTCGCTGTCTGTAAGTTCCACAAAGCCGTTCAGAAGCAGTGTCCACAGCACATTGCTGGTCGGGGTAGGTGCTCGCAATTGCAGCCGCGACAGGTAAAGCTGACCAGGGGGATCACTTAGTCCGGTAGGTCGTTCAGGGCTGGCCAGAAAAGCCAGCGTGAACGGACGATTGGGAGCATCGGTGGCGAAACCGGGTACCAGCGGCACCGATGTGCCAAACAGGCGCAGTCCCACGTTGCCCTGTACCGACCATCCATCGGTCACCCGCTGGAACTGGAGATTCACCTGGTCAAAGGCCAGTTGCTCTACGATGGTTAACGGTGGCGTGGGATTAAAGTTGAGCAGCAGCGTGTTGTTGCTAATGCTGAATCCCGCAGGCAGGGCACCCCGCAGCGGCGGTGGCAGGACGCTAAAGGTGATCTGCCCAGTGTTGGGAATCTGCCACCCCGTTGCAGTTGCCCGTAGTTCAAGGGCACCCAGCACCAGCGTTCCCAGGCGATCCAGCGCCAGGGGCAGATCGTTGGCCTGCCGACGGCTAAAGCTGAAACCGGGTTGCCCATCGGCATTCAGCGTCAGGAACGGGGACAACTCCCCGATGGCCAGCCCCCACAGGCTCGCCTGGGTGGTGCCCGTGACGCTCCAGGCGGGATTGCCCGTCCGGAGTTCGAAGGTGAGGCTGGTGCTACTCAGCAGCAGTTCCGGGGTGATGGCCAGGGGGGCGGTGGGACGGTAGAGCAGTTGACTGCGATCGCCTGATTCGTGCCATTCCACCGCAATTTTGTCCAGTGGAGCAGGAACATTGGCCAGGGACAACTGCACCCGAACGGATGGAAAGTAACTGCGCTCCACTTCCCTCATGGAAAGCGCTCGACTGTAGATGGCAATCCGTTGCAAGTCGCCTGCCCAGGGGCGATCGCGCGTCAGCTCGTTGGCGATCGCCAGTTGCAGCGTGTCATCCCATTGGCTAAAGTCGCCGCTCATGTCCACCTGGTGGGCCGGATCAGACTGTTCGACCCCATTCACATAGAGACGGGCGTTACCGTTGACATCGCGGGTAAAGGCCACGTAGGAGAGCTGCGTGGTTAAAGCTCCCCGGCGCGATCGCACCGGAGGCAGGCCATTCAGGTCGGTACTACCGCTGCGGGTACGGCGCACGCGCACCCCGTAGAAATCGCCACCCTCCCGAGTTTCGATGCCCCCCTGAGACAGGGTGAAATTGCGCGTCACCGCATCCCTGGAGAATGTCACGATCCGGGGGGGGTTCGTCACGCTGCCTGGCAGAGTGGTAGAAGCCGTCCGCACCCAGGCTTCAATCGTCAGCGCATTGCTGCGACGGCAGCCAGCTATAATTTTGGCGGATTTTGTTGTGTCGGTGGGTTTGAGTGCGGTAGAAGAGATGATTGCGCCGCTACTGACGGAGATCCCGGTGGCCGTGCGCGTCACCTGCGAGGAGGTCTGGATTTCCAGATCCAGGGGCACCTGCTCCCGGTTCTCAATCGTGCGAATCCCGGCGCTGTCAAACACGGTCGAACCGCTGCCCTCATCGAAGGCGTAGAGTGTCTCCAGCCCATCCCAACGGTTTCCTCCCGCCTCAGTGCTCCCCACCTCCAGCGTGGCCAGGTCTAAGCTACCCAATCCGCTAATCGGCAATCCCGGTGTTCCTGTACCCGTGGGCCGAAACACAAGGCCAGTGCTGATCAACGCAGCGGTTAACGGAATGGTTTGCCCCACCAGGGATAGGGTCACGCCGCCGCTGACCTGTAGCAGTGGAGGGGATGTTCCCGTTGGACGGCTTACGGTCAGTTGCAGATTCAGGTCACGGAAGAACAGATTGGCGGAACTGGCGAAGGGCTGCGATCGCTGCACATTGAGAGAAACGGCGCTGACGGCGATCGCCCCAGTCGAACTGGTTCCCGATACGACGCTGAGCGTCACATTGTAGAAGGCTGCATCGGGGGTTGCAGGCAGGGAAACCAGAGCCAGGTGCCCACTGCGGCTTTGCAGAACAGAATTCTGATCGACCAGCAGCGTGTCGAGCGTTTCAAAGATGTTGATAGGATCACGGCGATTGACGATGTCGGTTCGGACGGACGGCTGGCGGAAAAACTGGATACCGTTCGTCGTGATTTCGTAGCGCAGGCGGAGCAACCGTTCCGCAGGAGCGGTAGGACTGGTTGCCGCCAGCAAAACGCCACCGCGCCCAATTTGTGCCCCACCGCTGGCCATAATACTTGCCCCCAGGTCACTACCGTTTTTCTCAAACTCCCTGAATGACGAATCGGTAGAGGAAAGGGCGGGAAGCAGACAAAAATCTCACTTCCAAAGCCGCGAGCCAGCAGCTTTTGCATCTCCTGAAGGCAACTCAATTGAACCAGAAGAAAAAGCTCACCCGCAGGAATTCACGAAGATTCGTGACCTCACAAAAGCTTATGCTCAGTTCCACCAATTCATAATGCAGCGGAAACAGCAAGTGATGTCACTCGCGCCTTTTCTCCTCAGTGACCGCAAGCGCCCGTCCACCAATCGCACTCAGAATCTCACCGGAGATTTTGAGTCAAGGTTGATGATATCCCCTCTCAGAAAAGACGCAAGAATTTTCAGGACGATTTTAATAATTCAGAACAATTTGTTAGGGTGTGCTAGTGTTGCGAGTACTAAATTTTGCAACATAGGGGGTTTGCGGGCAAAGCCCCCCAAGCAGGGTCACACCCCCTGCCCCCTCAAGGGGGTTTCACCCCTGCACCCCTTGCAAAACTATTTATTCGCTGCACTAGTAGTTTGCCAAGCGAACTTTGCCTGGTTGAAAAACTTTGCCTGGTTAGTGTGGCGCGCTTCGCGCGCCACACTAACCAGGCAAAG
>JBIKWV010000250.1:0-6509 GCA_044356135.1 Elainellaceae cyanobacterium | reverse complement strand
CGTTGCGGTAAAGCTGAGGGCATCCTTGGCCTGTACATCCCAGCCACTCACCACCACCTGGGTGTACTGATTGGCCGTATCGGCAATCACACTAAATTCTAGAAGTCCTCTCTCATACTCCAAACTCCAGATATCTCGCGATCGCTGGCGAGAAAGTCGATCTTGTACGTGGAGAGTGCCGCCTTGTATCCAAATTTCCGCCGCTAATCGCCGTGCCCGCTCTCGCATAAAGGCTAAATCGCTCTGGTTGAGCTGAGCAATGACTCGATGGGTTGGCCCCTGAATCTTAATATCAGCTTTCAAACGATGTTCCTGGGCAATTTGTTCAAAAACATCAGCATCGGTGACTTGCTCAAAGGTGCGGCAGCGTCGGGTAACGCGCAAACTTTGAGCCTGATCTTCAGCCAGAACGACGATTTGTGGTGGCTCACCCTGTAAGAATTGTCCTTCGATGGCGCTAATGGGTCCTTGAAAGACCTCCTCTCGCCCCTCATCGGCTCCCAAGGAAACAGTTATTGGATTGCCAAAGTCCAACAGTTGCCGATCAAAGTAAAGATAGTCCACCCCACTGCCGCGATCGCCCCAGTTGCCAAAACGGGCTTCACAGCGATACAGACCTGCCGTGGTTTCTTCAACCATTAGGGAAAGCAGCCCGGCATTCAAACGAGGCTGAGGCTGCCCTTTAATCTCAAGGACAGGTTCTGAATTAACAATGCCACGGGGACTACTTAATGCAACCATGACCAACCTCTAGCGGGCGTATAAGCGAATCTGTCGTTCCATGAGTTTTCGCACTGTCCAATACAGATCCCGAGGGGTTGGGCCGGGCGGTTTGGTATTACCTTCCTCTGCGATAGGCGTAGTTTCTGTAGGGGTGGGCGGAGCAATCACCGAAACTTCGTTAATGATGATGGGCATAGTGGGTTCCTCTCTAAGGGTTGTTTATTGTTTTGAATCGGTCAATTTCGTCCAGTGAAAGGTTGAATGGGGATCACGTCTGTAAATTGATCAGCGTTCCAGGGGGTAGATGGCGGGGATTTTCAATGCCGTTGCGTGCTGCAATGGTCTTCCAGTCTGTGTCCGCCCTCGCATTGGCCACCATGGTTTGAAGGTTCGCCCCTAGGGGGGCTGGGGTCATGGGTGTGATGCCTCCCTGGATAGAGACTGCAAGAGAATTAGAATGCTCAGAAGTTTCGTGAATACCTGGTTGTTGCAGACTAATAGACACCGTAGACCTTAGTGGGCGACCATCCTCTGACCAGAGTTCTAGGGTTTCGTTCATGGACTCGAGAATGCCGTCAAACAAAAAAGTCCCCCACTGAAACCGCACGCCATAGATCTTGTATTCTGGTTTTTTCTGTGACTCTTTTGTGGTAGCTCGCATAAAATCAGCAATGCGTTGTGTTGTGTTCCGA
The DNA here is from genome assembly GCA_044356135.1 of Elainellaceae cyanobacterium. Classification (GTDB taxonomy): domain Bacteria; phylum Cyanobacteriota; class Cyanobacteriia; order Elainellales; family Elainellaceae; genus CAZVXA01. Next base: position 5,094 of record JBIKWV010000250.1, on the reverse strand, counting down.
ACATCTCGAGTGTCGCTTGCATTAGCACCAGAGACATCAAAAATCAGGTCTGCTGAAAGAGTCGAAGAACTCCGCCCTAGATGTTGAATAGCTGAACCAGAACCCTGATCATGGGTTTGAGTTTTATTGGCATAGGAAACTTTTAACGAAGCAGGATTAAATTGGACATACAGGGAATTTTCAAGGTCTGGAATGACCTTGTTATTTTTATCCCAGCCAATCGGAATCAACCGAGCCTTATCTACCTTACGGGTTGTCTCCACGGCTCCCTCCTTTGCCTACTTCTGGAAATTCCACATCCATGGCTCCATAGACCAACTGCATCTCTTCGATCGCAATGCCTCCTTCCTTGGCATTCAACGCTGGAGCCCGCAGTTTTACTGGCAGGCAATCCTTGAGTTTGAACTTCACTTGCTCCTGTCGATTGGCATCCAGCATCACCACTGTGGCCTTGCCTCGCAGTCCTCGTTGATCGGTTTTCAAAATTTCGTTGAACCAGCGCCAGAGACCAAAGTCTTTACTCATGCCTCGCTTTAGCGTTAGCTGTCCATATTTCACTGGCCCCGCCAGATGCACCTGCTGGGTATTGTCGCCCCCCTGTTGAAAGGTCTTAGGCTCCATCGCAATTTCCAGGCCGTCACAGTCTGAAAATGCAGCTTTACACACCAGACCATTGACTCCATCCACGCTGATTTCAACTTCAAAATTAAAGGTGGTAAAAATGCGATCAACGGACATAATTGATTCCCTCCTGCAGAGCCAGTCCTCCCCCTTCTAACTGCACCAGACGCACCGTTATAAAGGTCAGCGGTTGGGAGGGTGCAACTCGGAGCTCTACGACTAATTGCCCCTGCTCTACCCGGGTTGGGGTATTGACGGTCTCATCAATCACCACTCGATAGGCTGCGGATGGACTGGCTCCGGCAAAGGCTCCCAGGGTATAGAGCCGCCCTAAGATTTGCTCAAATTGCTGCTGAATCCGACGCCTGAAGGCTGGGCTGTTGGGAGCAAAGACATAGGTCTGCCCTTCGGTGAGGGCAATCCGCCGCAGCAAAATCAGTAACCGACGCACATTCAGGTCTTCTAGCTCAGCATCGGGGCTCTGGGTATGCTCTCCCCACATCACAAACCCCCGTGCCCCCGGTTGAATTGGGTTAATGCTACGGCTATACAGGGCAAATTCGTCTTCTAGCCGGAAGTTGGGTACGGTGGCCAGAGTTCCCTGTAGTACCTCATTGGCGGGAGCTACCCACGCGCCCCGGGCCATACTGCGAGCGGCAATCACCCCACAGACCCCTCCTGCTGGATGGGTGTGGATCAGGTCTCCGGCGTCTTCCCGGGTGACCAGCCAGGGATGGTAGAGGGCCACATAGCTGGCGGTAGTATCCCCGGCCAGTTGTAACCCTGCCATTAACTGCTGTTGATAGGGGCCAATCTCTGGCAGGCGGTAGTGCTTTGGCAGTCCTAGCACCGCCACCATATCGCCCCTGGCCGCCGCTAGCTTGGCCGCGGCTAGCTGAATCTTGAGCAAGCCACTGGTCTCGTATTGCGGTTCAGGAACTAGCCTCCAGACTGCTCTTTCTTTAACTTTGAGGCGCTCAGGGGCCTGAGAGACAGTTTTTGCAGGGGGAGCGTCCGCTTCCTTTGGTCCAAAGAAACTCCTTGGGTCTAAACAGGGATCTGGGGGGTGCTTTGGCTCTGGGGGTTTCGCTAGTGTTACTGACTCACGACCGGCAATCTTCCATTCACGATGGGCCGCATCGGTGAGGGCCATTAGGCTGACCTCTTCCACTGGGTATAGGGCATGTAGACCCGTCAAGGCTTGCCCCTGAAGATAGAGGCGATCGTTGGCTTCGGTCACAAGAGAACGCTGGCCCGTAGTGCCAAGGGCCGGGTCCAGGAACAGTTCCGCCATAAAATCTGGCCAGAATTGGCCATTGGCTGGCACCAGCCCATCTCGCTCCAGAGGCTCTAAGCTGGATTCTGTAGCTCCCCGCCAGGGTGCTACAGAATCCAAACCTAAGGGTAGGCAGACCGTAGGAATAGATTTCTCGTTGCCCGACACAAAACTCAGCGGGAAGCGGGGATATTTCACCGCCTGCCATAATTGCGCCGTTGGCGGGTTCAGTTCGATGTGGGGTCTGCCAAAGCCAGGATCAAACAAGCTGTTATCCTCTGGCAAGGCTCCGATAAAACGCATGTGGGGAGCAGCACACCCCAGGTTAGAGAGGGGTTGGATATTATCCTGCTCTTCACGAACCCGCAGGACGAGTTGAAGCCGCTGCAATTGGGAAATTGTCAGAACCCCTGCCTTCGGATCGGCATCCTCAATCCAGGCGCTACTGATACTTATCTCGTTCGGCTGCAAGGGCTGTTTCACCAGCAACCATAGCCGTTCATTCGCAGTATTAAGTCGTAACCAGTCTCCCGGTTGAGTCGTGATGGCCAGAGGGGTTGTGAGCTTAATCTCCTGTCCCTGTGGCTCCTGGGCTCCATTGTCGCTTACCGTCAAGCTGCCGCCATCTAAAGAGACGGGTGATGCGGGAGCTACCGTTTCTACGGTCCCGGTCAAAATTCCAGGTCTAACCTTCCTGAACCAGTAAATATTGTGGTTGGGTCTTACATCGATGGCCAAGACTCCGTTATTCCTCTGTTGTGCTACAGTCTCAACCACCACATAGGCACGGTGTATTTGATCGCTGCAGTCCAGTTGCAACACATCACCAGCCTGGAGGGGTTGATCCCGTAAGATTGAGGGCTCAACTTCCAGCACAAAAGGCACATCGGGGCTGATCGTGATTGTTTTGGCAATGAGGGAATCAACCAGTAAACTCGCCTGGGTCTGCAGCTTGTCAGACCAACTGCCCACACTGCGGGCGATCGCAACAACGCTGCTATACCCCCCAGCAGCATTCGGTTGCAACAATCCTGAAAGCAGGAACTGATTTGAGACAGCTTGCTTACTGGCCACCCGCACAATCCAGCAACGACGCCCTCCCTGGGTAAAGAAGGCTTTTACCGCAGGGGCCAGACAGGCCGTTTGCCAGGTTGCGGTAGTCTCATCCCAGGCCAGTCGATACAGTCTACCAAAGAGGTCTTCAAACTCTGAAAAACTCTCCACCGGGACTGGTGTATCAGTAGGGCCGCGCTGAGCAAATCCCACAAACGCGGCAATATCCATACGTGGAAAGTCTACCTGCACTAGGGTTTCAGTGCGGAAGGCAATACCGGGAAATCGACGGGTCAGGGGCATGGGTCAGACCTCACTCAAATATGATTTCTTCTACCGACAGGGCTAGCTCTTCGATCCCAACATCTGTGCCCTTGCCATTCAGCGAGGGGCCGGTATATTTCATCGGTTGAGCACCTTCTAACCGCCAGGTCATGGCAATGGCAGTGCGATCTTCACTCCGGAGCTGAATCGTGATGTTGCGGCGGGCGTCTTTCCCGTTGCGAACCTGGTTCAGCCACTCAATCAGGTCTAGGGCACCCAGCACACCCCGCTTCAGGGTGACATCATTCACCTTGTAGCGGGTTGCCAGTTTCATGGGGGCATTGGTTCTGGAATTGCCATTTCGGTAGTCCTGCATGGTCACTTCTACCCCCAGGCCAGTCACCTCCTGGAATCCAGCTTTGACATCATCCGTACCGCCTCCCAGATCTACCAGGTAGTTAAAGGAACTATAGGGACGGTTTCGCTCAGTAGCCATCAGCGTTCTCCTTTACTTGGGTTAACGACTTGTACTAACGACGGGCATTTGCAGTCCATTGACCGATGCGGAAGATGACAAATTCCGCTGGATACAGTGGAGCCACTCCAATCAGGCAAATCATGCGGCCATTGTCGATGTCGTTTTGCGTCATGGTGCTGCGATCGCACCGGACAAAGAAGGCCTGTTCGACTTTGGCTCCAAACAACCGTCCTTCCTTCCACTCATTTTCTAGAAAACTTTCGACCGAGCGACGCACATTGGCCCAGAGCTGATCGCCGTTGGGTTCAAACACCGCCCACTGGGTCGATCGCTCAATGGATCGCTCCAGGTACGCAAAGTAGCGACGAATATTCAGATACTTCCATTCGGGGTCAGAGCTAGCGGTGCGGGCACCCCAAACGCGGATCCCTCGATTTTCAAAGAACCGAATGCAGTTAATCCCCAACGGATTGAGCACATCTTGCTGGGCTTTATTGATGGTAGTTTCTAAACCAATCGCTCCGCGCACGACTTCATTAGCTGGGGCCTTATGAACGCCAATTTCCACATCATTGCGGGCATAGATTCCGGCAACAAAACCGCTGGGTGGGACATTTATTTGCTGATTGGTTATTGGATCTAGAATGCGAACCCAGGGATAATACAGGGCAACACGGGTTGAATCTAGCAAAGCCTTGTATTGGCGTACACCAGACACAGCCTGGCTATCAGGGCTATCGAGAATCGCAACCCGATAGCGCATGTTCTCACAGTGGCTCATCAAGTATTGACTGATCTGCTTAACATCTTCCTGATTGCGAGAACTGTGGGAGTAACCAGGAGCAGCTATGATAGAAATATCTTCTAAATCCTCACAGGATTTGAGACCACTCTTGATTCCTGTGGAAATATCTTCATCACCTTCATAAGTCTTATGGGCAGGATATTTACCATCACTTCCACCCGTGAGATTAAACCTTTGTTTGATGGTGAACTTATCGCTAGGCGAGCTTGAAGGGTTTGGTGGTGGATCTGGAGGATTGAGTTTAGTTTGCCAATCAGTTAACCCAATTAAATATCCAGCCAATTGCGCATCTTGGAGATTATCTGCATCTAATTCGAGAGGTGTTTCTAATTCCTGTAGCCGATTTCGAATATTGCTGGCAAAGACTTGGATGATGTTGTCGCGCTGGCGTGATGAATCACTGGATACTGTGAGGTTATCCCACAACAGAGAATGGGGGAACTTACCAGGAATTTCCACCTCTACAGTTAAAGCTAGTGGATATACGGGCGCATCTATTGGTTGGGGGAGTGAGTGGCAGCGATTAGCGAGAATAGAGGTAGGCAACAAAAAAGGGCAAACCTCAAAGGTCTGCCCCCACAACAAAAAACTACCTCT
>JBIKWV010000249.1:0-6516 GCA_044356135.1 Elainellaceae cyanobacterium | reverse complement strand
TGCTTCACCAAATGCGCTAACTCTGGCAGAATCAGCTTTTCAATGGCCAGACGAACCGCATTACTGGAACCGGGGAGCGAAAAAACGACCTTACCCTGACAGATTCCGGCGATCGCCCTCGATGCCATTGCCCGTGAGCCGACCTCCTGGTAGCTCAACATCCGAAAAATCTCGCCAAAACCGGGCAGTGTTTTTTCTAACTGGGTGGCGATCGCATCATAGGTCGTGTCCCTCGGCGCGATGCCCGTCCCCCCGTTGAAAATAATGGCCTTCACATCGGACTGCTGACACAGCCCCTGAAGCTTCACCCGAATCTGGTCAGGCTCATCCGGCAGCAGGTCATAGGCCACCACAGAATGCCCCGCATCCTGCAAAAGCTGACGAATCAGTTGACCACTGCGATCTGTTTCGGGGGTACGACTGTCACTCACAGTCACAATTGCACAGGCGATCGCAATCGATTGATCATCAGCATGAGGCGTATGAGCCATAGATACGTCGTGAACTGGGTTTTCAGTAGACTAGTGGGTCATTCGCCATTCATTTTGTAGGACGGGCATCTTGCCCGTCTGGGCGGGCAAGATGCCCACCCCACAGAGGTATGGCATGAGCAAAGCAAACGATCCACCAGGAGGCAGAGCCTCCAAAAACGCATTTCTGGCGAGACGCCAGGAACGAGATGAGAAAAGAGATTTAGAAGTTAGGAAAAGATTCGCTAATTCCCCTCTCCCACTCACGACTCAGCCACCTCTCGATCGTGAGTAACGCGCTGTGGGCCGCTGGCCACCCACGAGTAACCTGATAGTAGGGGGTTTGGGGGACGCTTCATCCCCCAAGCGGGGGGGTGGGGGGCAGGCCGCCCCCCAAAAAACTGGTACGCAGCCAAAACCTACGACTTCGTAAACCCTAAATCATGCTCATTGGCATACCGCTCCATAAACCGCATAAACCGCTCCCACTCAGCCGCACTACGGATGATATAAATCGCTTCCAATGCTTCCGGCTGACCATTGACGAACTTGGCCTTGACCTCGCGAGTCATCAGCTCCCCTTCCTCGTCAATCAAATACATTCCGGTAATATCAGCGGTGCTCTCGTTACTTAAAGCCCTCGGTTTTTCAAAATAAAAGGTGGCAGTCCCATTACTTCCATCGCGGGAGCGGGTCAACCGCACATCGGGAATTACATCCTCCGTCAAACCTCTCGAAAACTGGATTTCTGCCATAACCTTTAGATCCGAATGATTTATTTCTCGCTTAATCTATCTTGCCATCGATTGGAGCATGGGGGATCGATTGATCCCCCTCACGGTTCACCTGCAAAATGTCGCAGAACCACCGTTCCACCCGATCGCCCATCGCTGCCAGCGAGTACTCCGCCTCTGCCTGCTGACGACAATCTCGGCGATTGAGCTGATTCACTTTGGCGATCGCCCCCACCAGTCCCGCCACGCTATCCGGCTCCACCAGCCACCCGGTCTTCCCATCCTGCACAATCTCCGCAGGTCCCCCTCGCCGATAAGCAATCACCGGAACCCCACAGGCCAGCGCCTCGATCGCCACATTGCCAAACGCCTCCACCCAGTGCGGCGTCATCAACAGCGCCCGACAGCGCCCCAGGGCCCGCTGAAGTTGCTCCGTGGGCAAAAAACCCTCATACTGCACCGGGGCACCCGGATACTTTTGCAGAATTGACTCCCAGTATTCCACATCGGGCATCGCGCCCCAAACCCTGAGCGGAGTGCCCACCCGGGTAACAGCGGCGATCGCATCTTCCAGACCTTTCTCCGGTGCGATCCGCCCGACCCAGCCCAGATAGTCCGCTGGTTCATCACAGAACTGGTAAAGCGATAGATCCAGACCATTCCCCAGCACCCGACACTGGTCTGCGAAAGGGAAGGTCTCCGCCTGTGCCCGACTGTGAACCGCGATTGCTTTGGGAAAAAGGTTGAGCGTGTGCCCGATCATCTGGTCCATTGCTTCACTGAGGGAACCCATGCTCACCAGATGGGCAACCGGACAGGAAAAAAACGGGGTGAGGTAGAAAGGTAGCCAGTCGTAGGCAAAATTGACCAGCAGGTCGTAATCTTGCTGTACCTGACGCGCATACTCCCACAGGTTCGCCAGAACCGAGTCAGATGGCATGGCAATGGCTGCATCTCGCGTTTGCGATTGGGCAGTGATCTGCAAGTTGCCGGGGATTTGCACCAGAGGCAGATCTCCCGCCACCGACCCCGCTGGTGCTGTCACCACGACCCGGTGGCCTTTTTGAATTAATGCCTGGGCAATATTCTGCAACGTCAGCTCAACGCCGCCGCCCAGACCGGAGCCGAGTGGTCCAACCGACGTGGACAGAAATAGTAGTCGCAGGGAATGGGAAAGCATCAGACCGGATGGGAGAGCGCCAGGATCGATCGCGCCTTCTCACAGTCTTGCTGAATTTGATCCTTCAGCGCTTCCAGGGAAGGGAATTTTTGTTCGGGACGCAGGAATTTCTCGAGGCTTACGGTCAGTATCTGACCATACAGGTCACCTGACCAGTCCAACAGATGAACCTCGATCGTTTGCTTCAGGCCATTCACCGTCGGGCGATTGCCAATATTCATCACGCCGGGGCAGCCCTGCTGATGCAGACGCTCTGAAGATGCGCCTTTCTTTTCGGTGGCCTGCACCCAGACTGAATAGACACCCCGACAGGGAATAAACTTTTCCGGTGGCAGTTGCAGGTTGGCGGTCGGGAAGCCAATGGTGCGCCCCAGTTGTTGCCCCTGAACCACCTCACCCACCAGTTGGTAGGGCCTTCCCAGAAGGCAGTCGGCCTGCGCCACATCTCCCTGCTCCAGCGCCCCCCGAATCGCAGAACTGCTAATGCGGTAGGAGGGGTCACCGCCGACTTCCATCCGATGGAGTTGAACAATATTGACATCGATATTGTGCAGAGCGGCGATCGCCTTCAGATCCGCGGTGTTGCCAGAACGATTGCAGCCAAAGCGAAAATCCTGCCCCACACTGACTGAAATGGCCTTTAACTGCCGCACCAGAAATTCCTCCACAAACTCCTGGGGGGACATCGCTGCCAGCATCCGATCGAAGGGCAGCAGCACCAGTTGCTCTACGCCCATCGCCTCCAGTACCTCTGCTTTTTCACCGAGGGGAGTCAGCAGCGAACGACGTTGCTGCGAAAAGAACTCTTGAGGATGGGGCGAAAAGGTGACGACCGTTGGATAAATCGGCGAGGAAGAGGACGCACGCCAATTTAGAGCCTGAGTCACCACAGGTTCGATCACCCTCTGATGTCCCCGGTGAACACCGTCAAAATTCCCCAGGGCAATGAGAGTAGGAGTTTGAATGTTGTCTAAGCAAGAGGGTATCCACACGCTTCACATTCTGACATACTTTCGCCACTAGGCAGACACACCCGCTGGAGTAAACTCATGGATCACGTCGATTTCCAGCCCTTCCCAGGCAACAACGCTGTTGTAAAACTCGCGGGCCGTATCCTCCTTCACCTTATCCATGAAGTCGTCATTGTGCAGCGGGTCATGGTGGAAAATTACTAATTTCTTTACGTTTGCAGCCTTTGCTACCTTGACTGCCTCCTGCCAGGTAGAATGCCCCCAACCCACCTTGCTGGTCTTCTCAGAGTAATACTCATCATCCGTGTAGGTGGCATCGTAGATCATCACGTCGGCGTTGCGGCAGAGCCACAGCACGTTCTCATCCAGGCGATCGGGCAGGTGCTCCGTATCGGTGATGTACGCAACGGCATGATCCTTCCAGTTGACCCGGTAGCCGATAGCTTCTCCCGGATGGTTAAGCAGAGCATTTTCGACCACGATGTCGCCAATGGGGACGGACTCCCCAACCTCCAGATCGTGGAAGCTCATTTGCGCTCCCATGATTTGCAGGGGCACCGGGAAATTGGGGTGCAGCATCTGATCGTTAAGTCGCTGCTCGATGGTGGAACCGTTGGGTGCGACGGCCCCATAAATCTTGAACTGGTTGCCTTTAACAAAGGCTGGCACGAAGAAGGGGAAGCCCTGGATGTGATCCCAGTGGGAATGGGTAAAGAACATGTGGGCGTTGAGCGGCATTTCTCGCAACAGGGTCTGACCCAGCACCCGCAGACCCGTACCGCCATCAAAAATCAGCAGATGGCCACCGACCCGCATTTCTACACAGGAAGTATTTCCGCCGTAGCGTACCGTCTCGGCACCCGGACAGGCAATGCTCCCCCTTACGCCCCAGAAGCGAACCAAAAACTGGTCTTCCATGCTCAACATGAATGTTCCTTAATCAGCCAGAACATGCCGCACCTGCTTGCTCAAACAACGAGCCAAGCGCAACCCCCTTATTGCACCCACATACAGAATGCCCAAACCAAGTCAAATCTACTCAACTTCTTCAAAATTTCCTATCACAGTTTTGATAGCCGAATAGAGCGTCAGTTCCAGTGTAGCGATTTGTCTGGAGAGACAATGGAAACTTTGCGATCTGCACCGAATCGCCCTGTCTCCACAAGCCACTATAGGAAATTTAACCCCCAATCCTTAAAATGCGCCAGTCCTGAAGCACAGGTCAGGTTGTATTGTAGCGGGGTCACGGTGATGTAGTTCTGGCGAATCGCCTGCACATCAGTGGCAATGCTCCTTACCCAGTCCGGGTTCAGCGATTGCAGGTGGGTCGCCTCGCCATTGCCATCGCTGGTCAGAACTGCAAATGCGATCTCTGGTTGGGGGACATCTTCCAGTGCCTCTCCGGCCAACCAATAATAGGTTTTGCCCCGTGGGTCAGTGCGCTGTTCAAACCAGTCGTGGTAGCGACGCACCCCCTGGCGAGTCACCATCACCCCACTCATCTCAGCTTGAGGCACGGCAGGAACGTTAACGTTGAGCAACATGGGATGGGGGAGCGGATGTTTATCCAGATGGGTGACCAGCACCTGGGCAAAATCAGCAGCCGGCTGAAATTCCCTGGAGGAGAAGCTGGTGAGGCTAAAGGCGATGCCTGTGATCCCCTCAATGACGCCTTCCATGGCCGCAGAAACGGTGCCGGAATACAGAACATCGGTGCCCAGGTTCGAACCGTGGTTAATGCCAGAGAGAACTAGATTGGGAGGTTCTTCCAGCAATGCCCCCAGGGCCAGCTTGACACAATCCGAAGGTGTACCCGAGCAGGCCCAGGCAGTAATCTCCGGGTGGAAAACCGACTCGACCCGTTCGGCTCGAATCGGCTTGTGTAGGGTGAGGCCATGTCCGGTGGCCGATCGCTCCCGGTCGGGGGAAACGACAGTGATCTGGTGCCCCGCTGCGGCCAGCGTATTGGCCAGCGTCCGGATGCCCAGCGATAAAAAGCCGTCGTCGTTGCTAATCAGGAGGTTCATAATGTCGAGAGATGGTGCAGTTCGGCGGGAGATTGGCTGAAGCAGCGGCGAAATCTCGCGCTAACTTAAACCCTACACCTTACACTGGTAAGGAAGACATCCTCCGTTTTAGCATTTGCAATCGCTCTCGACCCTATGACTCTGACTCCCACTACTGGCGACCTGGAACAACAAATGACTGCTTTGCAGCAGGAAGCACAGGCGGTGATCGCCACCACCACCAGCCTGGAGCAGTTGGAGCAACTGCGCGTGAAGTTCCTGGGCAAAAAAGGCAGCCTTTCACAGGTGCTTGGCAGCATGGGCAAGGTCGATCCAGCCGACCGTCCCCGCATTGGAGCGCTGGCCAACGAGGTGAAAGAGGCGGTGCAGTCTGCACTGGATCAGAAGAAAGAAGACCTGCAGCAGGCTCAGATTGAAGCACAGCTTGCCTCAGAGACCCTGGATGTGACCATGCCGGGAGTCTATCGTCCCCAGGGGCGAAACCATCCCCTGACCAGTACCATCGAACGGGCGATCGACATCTTTGTGGGTCTGGGCTATACAGTGGCCGAGGGGCCGCAGATGGAGACAGACTATTACAACTTTGAGGCGCTGAATACGCCCGCTGACCACCCCGCCCGCGACATGCAGGATACTTTCTACCTGCCCGATGGCAATTTGCTGCGGACGCACACCTCCTCAGTCCAGATCCGCTACATGGAGAACCACGAACCTCCTGTGCGGATTGTGGCTCCCGGTCGAGTTTATCGCCGTGATACAGTCGATGCCACGCACTCCGCTGTTTTCCACCAGATCGAGCTGCTGGCGGTGGACGAAGGATTGACCTTCACCGACCTGAAGGGCACCGTTAAGGTCTTTCTGGAAGCGATGTTCGGTGATATCCCCATCCGCTTCCGCCCCAGCTTCTTCCCCTTCACGGAACCTTCAGCAGAAGTGGATGTGCAGTGGAAAGGCCGCTGGCTGGAGGTGCTGGGCTGCGGCATGGTAGACCCCAATGTGCTGAAGGCAGTGGGTTATGATCCGGAGGTTTACACCGGATTCGCGGCTGGGTTTGGTGTGGAGCGGTTTGCCATGGTGCTGCACCAGCTCGACGATATTCGCCGGGTTTATGCCAGCGATCTGCGCTTCCTGCAG
>JBIKWV010000248.1:0-6524 GCA_044356135.1 Elainellaceae cyanobacterium | reverse complement strand
CGGGGTTCCTACAGACAGTGGCAGGAAAACAACATTCCCCCTCAAGTTGTGTTTGAAATTCTCTCTCCCGGCAATACGCGATCGGAGATGAACCGTAAGCTCCTGTTTTATGATCGCTACGGCGTCGAAGAGTACTATCTATACGACCCTGATGACAACACGCTGCGTGGTTGGCTACGGCGGGAGGGGTTTCTGGATGTCATCGAACCAGTAGACCAGTGGATCAGCCCTCGGCTGCAAATTCGCTTCGAGCTGGCACAGCCTGAGCTACGCATTTACTTCCCAAGCGGCTCTCCCTTTCTGACTTACACTGAGATCGCCAACCGGGCAGAACAGGCTGAAGAGCGGGCAGAACAGGCTGAAGAGCGGGCCGCAAGATTAGCGGCTCGGCTGAGAGAACTAGGTCTTGATCCGGATCAGATTGAGTAGGCGTTCAGCGATCGCCCACCTCTAACTCCCCTGCCGACTCACCTGCGCCCTGTAAATATCCTCAAGAATGTCACGCAGGCTGTACTTGTACTGCCAGTTGGGGTAGTGGGATTGGAACTTGCGCACGTCGGAGATGTACCAGATGTGATCGCCCGAACGGTTGTCGTCGGTGTAGGTGTAGTCCAGCTTCTTGCCGGAGAGTTCTTCACAGATGGCGATCGCCTCCAGCATGGAGCAGTTACTATGGCGAGATCCCCCAATGTTGTACGCTTCACCGGAGGTAGGATTCTGATAGAAGTGGTAGAAGGCATTCACCAGGTCGTAGCTGTGAATGTTGTCCCGCACCTGTTTACCCTTGTAGCCGAAGATGGTGTATTGCTCTCCGGTAAGGGTGCATTTCATCAGGTAGGCCAGAAATCCGTGGAGCTTTGCGCCGGAGTGGGCGGGGCCAGTCAAGCAGCCGCCCCGGAAGCTGGCGGTCTTCATGCCAAAATACTTGCCGTACTCCTGCACCAGCACATCGGCAGCCACTTTCGACGCACCAAACAGGGAGTGCTTGGAACTGTCGATCGACATCGACTCGTCAATGCCGATGAAGTAGGGGTGATCAGCGGCGATCTCCCAGCGAGTCTCGTGCTCCTCCAGCGGCAGGAAGTTGGGCGTGTCACCGTACACCTTGTTGGTTGAGGTGAAGATGAACACTGCATTGGGGCAGAACTGACGGGTCGCCTCCAGCAACACCAGGGTGCCGTTGGCGTTGACGGTGAAATCCACATGGGGTTCGCTGGCGGCCCAGTCGTGGGAGGGTTGGGCGGCGGTATGGATGATCAGCGAAATGTCGGAGCCGTGCTCTTTAAAGATAGTTTCGATGGCGGCACGATCGCGAATGTCTGCGTCGAAGTGGAGGTAGCGATCGCCGTAGGTTTCTTTTAACAGATTGCGATTCCAGGTGGTTGAGGCGGACTGGCCAAAGAAGTAAGCCCGCATATCGTTGTCGATGCCAATAACGGTAAAGCCGAGATGGGCAAAGAAACGAACAGACTCAGAGCCAATTAATCCAGCAGAGCCAGTGACTACAACGGTGGGCATAAGACGCTTCTCTCTTTACTCAAATTGCTCAACAAAATTAACGGGATGCTTTGACAAACAGTTGACCCCCCAGGAAACGCCAGAGGATAGGCAGCTTCAGGTAGATTTTCAGCAGTAGGGGGGAACTGGGTCGGCCCTTGGTTGTGAAGGGCAGAAATCGAGGGATCAGCAGATCGATCTTAAATCCAACAGCCTTCAACACTTCTGCTAAAGATGCGTCTGTAATCGGAAGTTGATGATCGATGAAATCATAATACTCCCGAAAGGAATATTTGAAGTTGGGCTGGATGACTAAAAGACTGCCGTGATCGCTTAGTCGGGAGTAGCAGAAGGCAAGCACCTGGATCAGGTCTTCTTTACTATTCAGATGTTCGAAGAAATTGGAGACAAAGATGGCATCAAATCGCCCTTCGGGAATGCTCTGACACTGATAGGAATCGAGGATATCAATGTTCAAGACTTTTACATCGTCATCTGCCAAATTCTTAGCGTCGGGATTCAGATCGATCAGGACTTTCTCTTTCGCTTGAATCTGGTTAATAAACTCGCAGTAGCCTCCTGCGATGTCCAGGACAGCAGCATTAGACAGTACAAATTTTTGCAAAAAATCTTCAATCAGCACCTTCCAGAGCGCCAATTTTGCCTTCCGCTGCTGAAGGTCAAAACGATTGGAATAGAGCCTTTGAAGATAAATCTGCTGATCCATGACGTGCATTTGAAGGGGCTGAAAATAAATAGGTTTAGGGATTTCTCTGGCGCAGCGCTAACTCAAAATAGGCCTGAGATCGGCCTCATGCTTGACAATCCAATCATAAATCTGCTGAAGCGTTTGTCTGGGGTCACAAGCAGGCTTCCACCCGGTCTGCTGAGTTACTTTAGAGGAGTCCGTAATAAAAATTGGAACATCACCAGGACGGTTTTCAAGAATTGGCTTGATTGGGACAATATTCCCCGTGATTTCCTGACAAAGCGCTGTTGTTTCTAACAGAGAAAGGCTGTTTTCTGCCCCACCGCCAACGTTGAATAGATTACCATTCAACTCATCCAAATGAAGCAGCTCGTGTTCTACCAGATTCAATAAATCCTCAACGCACAGCAGATCTCTGACCTGCTTGCCCGATCCCCCATAGCCGATGTAGGCCAGCGGTTTACCAAAGTAATGGGCCGCCATCCACAAAACAAACACCCCCTGGTCCACCTTCCCCATCTGCCAGGGGCCAGTGACCACCCCGCAGCGGTTGATCACCGTGGGAATGCCGTAGGCGTCTCGATATTCCTCAATGAGCAGTTCCGACGACAGTTTGGTTGCCCCATAGAGGGAACGGGGGCCTTCCAGCGGGAAATCTTCTCGAATCCCTAGCCTGGACGCCCCAGGGAAATGCTGCTGCTCCTTGAGGACAAAGCGAGTCGGGGCATCCTCGAACTGAAGCGAACTGAGCGGAGCAATCGGGTAAATCCGACTGGTGGACAGAAACAGAACGGAGGCTTTGACCTGTCGCGCCAGTTCCAGCACGTTGATTGTGCCCAGCAGATTCGTCTCAAGGACGTAGCGAGGCGAGGAAAAACCCGCCAGAACAGAAGGTTCTGCGGAGCAATCGATAATCGTATCGACATCCAGGGCAGTCGGTTCCAGATCGCTGGGGCAGCGAATATCTCCGTGGACAAACGTAATGCCGTGATGCTTGAGTCGTGACAGATTCAGCTCTGAACCGCGCCGCTTGAGGTTGTCCAGGCAGGAAATTTGCCAGTCAGGATGGCGAATTTTCAAACCGATGGCCAGGGAACTGCCAATGAAGCCTGCGCCACCAGGAATTAAAACTTTTTCAGGCATTCGATCTTCCTGAATAGAGGGCCGTCTTGCTGCGATGGTAGTCTCCGCGAGACAGGTGCTTCTCCAACCAGATGTAGAGAACAATGAACAGATATCGACTGCCCATTTCCTTGATTTTGAGCTTAGAGATACCCACAGTGCGGTTGTACCAGCGCATGGGAATTACCGTGTAGGAGTATCCGCGAACAATCGACTTCAACGGCAACTCTACGGTGAGGTTGAAATGATGGCTGAGGATGGGCTGAATTCCTTCAATCACCTCACGTCGGTACAGCTTGAAAGCGTTGGTTGTGTCGTTATACCGCATTCCAAACAGCACACGAATGAACCATTTGGCCATCCGATTCACCAGCAGTTTGTGGCCGGGATAGTCAACTACTGCGCCACCCCGAACAAACCGGGAGCCGAAGACACAATCATATCCCTGACACATCAGTCGATAGGCATTCACCAGATCTTCCGGGTCGTCGGAGGCATCGGCCATCATAATGGCGATCGCATCTCCCTGAAATTCCTCCAGTCCCCGCCGTACCGAAAAGCCAAATCCATTTGGCGGCGCATTGTTGATGTAGCGAACCGTTCGATAGGATTGGCGCAGCTTTTTGCAAAGATCCTCTGTGGCGTCAGTGCTGTTGTCATTGATAATCAGCACCTCGTGTGGGATTTCCTCCCGCTGAAGCGTCAGGACAATCTGTTCGACAGTATTCTGCAAACAACCTTCCTCATTGTGTGCAGGAATGACGACCGAAAGCTTCATGCCCTTACCACCACGCAATTGTTCACCAGAAATCTCCGTTAGCATACACTAAAAACTGTTAAGCGGTTTCGCTAAGGCCAAAATGTCCTGCTTCTGTTCGATCATTGAAGCTAAATTGCCTGAGCAGCTTCTGATGCGGCCAGCCTGACAAATTGCTGGTTCTCAGGGTCGTATACCCATGCATGGAACTTGATTTCGCCAGCGGGAAGCAAATTAGCAGGAATTTTGACTCTCCATCCGCTGTTGAGATATCGAGTGTCTCCCAGAAATTTAACAACATCCGGTCTAGGTTCATTCGGATAGACCGCAGTCAGAAAAGTTTGCTGATCATTGAGGGAAAGGGCGATCGCCTCAGGTATCCGTTTGCGATCAGGTAGCACTGCCCAACCAGAAATCTGAACGATTGGTTCGGCTTGTGCCCGTCGATTTGGAACACCCGCCTTTTCTAAAACTCCCCAGGGAGTGGCAGGAGTAGACACAAAACTAAAATCTTTTGCCAGCTTTCTAAAACCAATCTGCTCCAGCAGATCCACTTGCCCTCGAATAAATGAGGAATATCCCTTCAATGAAAAAAGCTGCCACACGCAGTTATGAGGCGTATCATCGAAAACATTACTAATATAGTGCATCATCTCCAGACAAACCCTTGCTGACTCTCGAGAGACTTTGGTCTTCTGAGCTTGAGCGAGACTGCTGTTTGTATTCACAACGATCGCGAGAGACAGGATTGTAGCAAACAGGAGGGAGCTGTAGATCCGAAGCTTGTCTTTGCGATCGCTGAAGTTGAAAGAAGCCATTTGAATGACGCTCACCAGCAGGAAAGTGGGAGCTGTCAAATATCTACTATTACTAGGGATTAATGCACCATGGATACCCCAACCTGAGCGCCCAAAAGTAACCATCATAGCAAACAGCAGTCCAAACAGACCCAGCGCAATCAATGGCTTTTGAATATCAAAGGTATTTTTTCTGATCGAGGCGACGACCAGAATAAGATACCCAACCAGAAAGCAAGCCCCAATAACAGTAGAAAGCGTAAACAGTGGCGGAGTACCAGGACTGTTGAAGCTGCTAAACGGCGCGCCCAACAAAACCAACAAAAAGTGCCCTGCCTGAATGGGGTGTTTAAATGCAGAAAATTTATCAGGGATGGTCTCTCCGGAGGGCGACTGGTACTGATAGAAATACAGTGCAACGGTCGAAATAAACAGGCCAAGCCAGAGGAGCGTTACCAGCAATCTGGAATTTCGGCTTGCCTGCGAAGTCAACACTAGCGGAAGCACTGCAAGCCAGGAGAGTAATCCCTGTGCGACGGAGAAACTGGCCGCAAAGCAAAGCAAGGCTGCGACAAGAAACCGCCAGTAGAAACTGCGAACAGAACCGTAAGAAATCACAAAAATTGAGAGGGCAACCAGCGCCTGAGGCAGAAAAAAAGTGACCTGAAATCCCCATAGCCAGTTTTGGTGCTGGGTCAGCGAGAACAGAACAAAACCCGATAGCAGTAGCGCGATTCTTGGAATGAAACGATTGCGTTCGGGGACATTTTTAAGAATTCTCTCGTTCGTCAAATAAACAATAAGAAATACGGTTCCAATGAGCAGAACCCCAAAGAGCATTTCTAAAAGTGTATTCCACCTGGATGGCAGACCCAGGGCCAGGAAAACCAACTTTGGAAAAATGATTCGATGTTCATTATTTTGAGCCCATAGATGCGTGAAATTCAAGCTGCCATTCAGGGTCTCCTGAAACATAGCCGGCATACCCCATTGATCAAGAAATGGAACATTGACCCCGTAGCGAAGCACACACCCGGTGGTGAACAGAATTGGCAACAGATAAAGCAGCTTATAGAAGTGGCCGATAACTTCTAAAAACGTTTTTGGGGCTTCTAAGGGACTGGGGGCTTGTCGCATAGATATAATGTTTGCGAAATTACAACTGACTGTTCGACTCAACGAGTCGAACAAATTGTCGATTCTCAGGATCGTAAACCCAGGCTTTCAAATTGAATATCGCCCGCTGGTAGAAGTTTGGCAGGGATAAGAGCTTGCCATCCACTGTTGGTATACTGAGGATTCCCGAGTAACTTCGCTACATCCGTCTAGGGCTATCAGGACGAACTGCCGTGAGAAAGGTTTTTTGAGCGTTGATGGAGATGGCGATCGCCTGTCACAGCAACGTTGCAACCAACCTGAATCTCAATGTTGTGAATGAAGACGTAGCAATCAGGGGAAGGATCGCAAACCAGGTTAATAACCCTTGAGCGACAGAAAAACTGGCGGCAAAGCAAAGTAGGGCAACTATAATATAGCGGTTCTCGCTAGAGTGAAGTACAGATTTTGTGAGAGAGCCGCGCGGGGCGCGGCTCTCTCACAAAATCTGTACCGTATAAAAGCGCGAAGCGCGATAGATAAACCC
>JBIKWV010000247.1:0-6525 GCA_044356135.1 Elainellaceae cyanobacterium | reverse complement strand
TCTCGATACTTCCCCAGGTTGACAAACTGCCGTTGACCCGGTGTGTGATCCATCAGTGAAACCAGCACCAGCAATGGATGGTCAGCATATTGTTCGGCAATTTTGTAAACATGCTCATATCCCAGCTCACAGCGCAGATGCAGGCGATGATCTGCCGCAAATCGTCCGGCATGTTGGGCGCGATCGATCGCGCTGATCATGGGCGCAAACTGGGTTAATCGGGCAGAATTGGGCAGCACATCCCCGATCGCAATGGCATCACAGACGGTGGTAATTCCAGCACTGATCAGTTCCCGGTCGTGGTTCAGGGTTGCCATGTCGAGGGGCCACTTGACTTTGGGACGGGGCGTAAAACACTGCTCCAGATTATCGGTGTGTAGTTCCACCAGCCCCGGCATCAGGTAGTCGCCCTGTCCGTTTTGCCCGTGGCTTACAACACCGGGCTGGATGTCGGCAATTCTGCCGTCTCGTACCACCAGTGTCCCCAGGACTTCCCGATCCGGCAGTTGCAATTGATAGTTGGTGTAAATTTGCTCTGTCATGCTTCAATCATCCTGTCCCAGGGTTAAGCGACGGTTACAGACGCGATCGCGGACTTCATCATCATGAAAAATGCCAATCAGGGCGCAACCTGATGCCCGACGTTCCTCAATGAGCTGCATCACGACTTCCCGATTGGTGGCATCCAGCGCAGAAGTCGGTTCATCCAGCAGCAAAATCGGGTAGGGCACCGACCAGGCACGGGCAATATTCACCCGCTGTTTTTCGCCTCCCGAAAAGGTGGTCGGAGACAGGCTCCAGAGTCGCTCCGGTAAATTCAGCCGGACAAATAAGGCTCGAATGATGTCGCAGGCAACTTCGGGTGCCGTGCCCAACTCCAATAATGGCTCAGCCGCCACTTGCAGGGCGGGAACTCGTGGGATCACGCGCAGGAACTGGCTAATATAGCCAATGGTTTTTTGCCGCACCTCCAGCAGTTCATGCGGTTCCAGACGCGGCAGATTGACCCAGTCACCCAGGTGCTTCACCCAGATTGCACCCTGATCCACTCGGTAGTTGCCATACAGCGATCGCAGCAGGGTCGATTTGCCCGTCCCGGAAGCTCCGGCGATCGCCACACACTCCTCCGGTCGCACTTCCAGGGAGACCCCTTGCAGCACCGACAAATGAATGCTGCCCTGGTGATGCAGAGTGAACCCTTTACAGAGTTGCTCAACCCGGAGAACCAGATCGGAATTCGGAGCAGGCGGTGAATCAGCGGTTGGTGTTTGAGACATTCTCGTGCCGTTTAAAACACTCATCATGATGGCTCGATTAAGGTGTGAGGGTGGCGCTGACCAGTTGTTGGGTATAGGGATGCTGGGGATCGTCCAGCACCTGATCGGTGAGTCCGGCTTCCACCACCTGTCCCTGCTGCATCACCATCAGGCGATGGGCCAGCAGGCGTACCACCCCGATGTCGTGCGTGACCAGAATGACGCTGAGATGCAGGGTACGCACCAGCGATCGAATCAAATCCAGCAGGCGTGCCTGGACGGAAACATCCAGTCCACCCGTGGGTTCATCCATCAGCACCAGACGCGGCTGGGTCACCAGCACTCTGGCGAGTTGGAGTCGCTGCTGCATTCCTCCAGAAAACGTGCGGGGCAACATATCAATGCGATCGCCCGGAATTTCTACCTGGGTCATCCAGTGCAGCGCCTCTGCCCGAATGTTGCCGTAGTGCCTTGCGCCCACCGTCATCAGCCGTTCGCCAATATTGGCTCCGGCGGTGACATTCATGCGCAATCCATCTCTGGGGTTCTGCTGCACAAACCCCCACTCCGAGCGCATCAACGCCCGATGACTGGCTTCCGATAGTTCTATTAAATTCACAATTTCACCGGACTGCCTGCAGTACAGTAGCTCTCCTGCGTCAATGGATAACTGTCCGGCGATCGCACTCAACAGCGTGGATTTGCCAGAACCAGATTCGCCAATAATGCCCAGCACCTGTCCTGGATACAGAGTGAAGGAAATGCGATCGCAGGCGCAGATGGCACCGTAGAACTTGGTTAAATTCTGGACACTTAAAAGCGGTTGCATGATGGGGAATGATCGGATGAATAATTCGATTGACGTTGATGGCAATAGTCGGTATCAGAGCAAATCCACAGGCGATCGCCGTGATCGTTGATCACAACTTCATCCAGATAGCTGTCGGTAGAGCCACAAAACTCGCAGGCTTTGTCCCATCGTTCCACCGTAAACGGATGGTCTTCAAAGTCCAGACTTTTGACACGGGTGTAGGGCGGCACTGCATAAATCCGCTTTTCCCGTCCTGCACCAAACAGTTGCAGCGCCGGATTCATGTGCAGCTTGGGATTATCAAAGCGGGGAATGGGGCTGGGGCGCATCATATAGCGATCGTGGACCATAACAGGATAGTCATAGGCTGTGGCAATCTGACCGTAATGGGTGATGTCCTCGTACAGTCGCACATACATGGAGCCATAATCCTCCAGCGCATGGAGTTTGCGGGTTTCAGTCTCAGAGGGTTCAATCCAGCGCAATGGCTCCGGGATGGGCACCTGATACACAATGATTTGCCCTGCCCTCAGCGGTGTTTCGGGAATGCGGTGGCGAGTCTGGATCAGGGTGGCGGCTGCGGTGCGATCAGTAGTTGACACACCACACACCCGCTCAAAGAAACGGCGGATGTTCACGGCATTGGTTGTATCGTCTGCACCCTGATCGATGACTTTCAGCACGTCATTCTGCCCAATCACGGATGCTGTTACCTGTATACCGCCTGTGCCCCAGCCATAGGACATCGGCATTTCGCGGGAGCTGAAGGGAATCTGGTGTCCTGGAATTGCCACCGCTTTGAGTAATGCCCGCCGGAGCGATCGCTTGGTTTGCTCATCCAGGTAGGCAAAGTTGAAATGGGGATCGGGATCAGACGGGTATGAAATATCCGTAGATTGGGGATTGGGGGATTGACTGGAGTCTGGATTGAACATCGGCAGTCTACTCCTGTTGCGTTAAAGGCATCATCCGCTCTGTTTCATCCCAGTCATTCATTGATGAATGCATCGGGGACTGGACGGAGTGCGGCTCTGGAGAATCTTCAGTTACGGAGGCGGCATCCTGGGGGGAATGCGATCGCCGCATCTGCCTTAACAAATTCAGTTCTGCCTGAAAATCAATGTAGTGGGGCAGTTTGAGGTGCTGTACAAATCCCTGCGCTTCCACATTATCGGAATGGGACAGGACAAATTCTTCGTCCTGGGCAGGCGCGGTTATTTCTTCTCCCAGTTCCTTCGATCGCAGCGATCGATCCATCAGCGCCATCGCCATTGCTTTGCGTTCGTTGTAGCCAAAGGTCAGTCCATAGCCGCGTGTGAACTGGGGCGGTGTTTCTTTGTTGCCCTGAAACTGGTTCACCATCTGCACTTCCGTCACCAGAATGTCGGCAATGCCCACCTCAAACCCCAGTTCTTCCGGGCAAATCACCACTTCCACATCCCCAACGCGAATTTCCCCGGCAAAGGGATGATTCTTGCCATAGCCCCGCTGGGTGGAATATGCCAGCCCCAGCAGAAATCCTTCATCGGCACGAGCCAGATTTTGCAGGCGTGCCGTCCGGTCAGCGGGCAGGGTCAGCGGTTGACGGGTCAGATCGAAGGGAGCTTCGTCCGACTCAGGTGCCGGGGAATCGGGTACCGTCGCAGGGGGTTGTTCTTCCTGAATCAGTCCTTCCTGTCCCAGGGTATCCATCACGCGGGGTGTGGGTTCATCCCTGGGGGGCGTGGTTGGGGCGATCACCACCTCGCCTTCAGCCGCCAGTTTGAAATCGAGCAGGCGATGCACATAGTCAAACGTGGAACCTAGCATTTGCCCGCCAGGAACATCTTTGAAGATGGCAGAAATGCGGCGATCGAGGCGCATTTGGCTGGTGTCGATTGGCTGGCTGTAATAGAAGCGGGGCAGCGTGGTGCGGTAGGCCCTTAGTAAAAAAATCGCCTCCACCAGATCACCCCAGGATTGCTTGATGGCTAAAGCCGCCAGTTCGGGATCGTACAAACTGCCCTCGCACATGACCCGATCGATCGCCAGTTTCATCTGTTGCTGAATCTGCTCCAGCGTCAACTCTGGAACTTCCAGATCGCCCCGTCGTCTGGCTTTCAGAAGATGTTCAGCATTCTGAATTGCCTGTTCTCCACCCTTAACTGCAACGTATGCCATCCGTTATTGCTCCTGTTTCACCCTGTTTTGCAGCGCATTCTGGTTGTACGAGGTAGACCCATGACTGCGGTTGAACCACACAGAAACAGATCGATGCCTAGCGGATATGCCTGCGTGTTGTTCTGCCACTGATCCCAGAATCGAGCAGGCAGGGGTGGGGCGATCGCCCGCTCATTCTGAATCCCCGGCCCCTGCAAGATGACCTCCCTGCCTTCTGTCTCATCGATTTGCATCAGCAACGTGGTGGAAGCCTCTGGATATTCTGGCGTTCCCCAATGAAATGCCAGGAGTTCAGGGAGGGAGTCCACCTGCCCAATGACGGCAAACTGCGATCGCTCCGGAGCAGTCGTGAAGCGGCAGCCAGTGTGAAATCGCAGCCAATTTTCTGCTTCTGTCGGCAACCCTGGCTGGAGCCAGATCAGCGTATCACGGTCAAACAATGTCAGACAGGCGGCACCACAGGTGAGATTCAGTCCGGGGGGAGGGTTCAGGCTGACAGCGATCTCGCAGGACTGCCCCGGATGCGCCAGGGCATCAAGCAGCGATCGAAAGGTGTGTTGTGCATCGTGGACGGGATCGGAGAAACCGGGAATCTGAGTAACCATTCATCCGCCTCGCACCATACTGAAGAAATCCACTCGCGTAGCTTCTGCCTGCCGTCGCTGCTGGAGTTGCTGAATCTGGGCGATTCGTTCGAGGGGTTCAATGACCTGCACCCAGACGCGGGAAAACCAGTCTCGATGCTGAAGTAGAGCCTCACATAGGGCAGCGAGTTCGGCGTGACGGTGCGATCGCCCTGCCACATAGCCAAATCCGGCGATCGGTGTATCGCCCTGCGGCGAAACCAGTTGCACCACGCAGCGAGTCACCGTCATCTCGCCTAAATTAAACGGTTGTCCGGTTCCACCCGCACGCCCTCTGACCATCACCAGCCCCACTTCGGGACGACGAAGAAATTCATACTCCGGCAACCGCCCCAGATTGACAACCAGGCTTTCCAGATCAGAAAGTGTTGCCTTTGCCAGAATTGCCATCCAGAACTGACGCTGTGCCACAGAGGTCATGGCTATTAACCTGGATTTAATATTTGTCTAGACATCTAGACATAGGATACGGGGAAATGGCGATCGCTGCAACTATTCACCGTATTACATTCACAAGTCACTGCGCGAGAGGAGAGAAGCGCAACCCCAGCGACCAAACCCCCACCACGCAGGCGCGGGAGAAGAGAACAAATCGACTCCTCCCGCACCCGCGCGAGGCAACTCCCCAACGGAAGATTTTTGGAGGTCAAATTGCAACTCCTCAGCACCTCAAGTTTTGCGTATTTGCTGTGTGGGCCAGGTTCTTTGTGCAGCAACCTTTTCAAGGTGTCCCTGCGTGATTAATCACGCCTGCGTCTTTACCAAAATCGATTAGCGTGTTTTTAGTGCGAGATTACGGGGTCGTGTAAGGCAGCTATTCAAAATAAGTTGAACACTTTGAGAGGCTTATTCTCTTGGCTTGATGCAGTAATTCCACTCACCGTGAAAAGGGTCACGCTCCAGCGAGATTGCCTCAAACTCCTCATCCGTTACCTTAATCTTAGTTTTGTAGTGGTGCTTGTCTAACTTGGCTTGAATATGTAATCCCTGTTTGGTCTGGGTGTGGTTAATCAGGTTGATCACAACCTGCCGACTGGTCAACGGTCTGCCTCTCCAGTTCTGGGAGATATGACAGAACATCTGGTGTTCAATTTTATTCCACTTGCTGGTGCCCGGTGGAAAATGACATACCTCAATTGCTAATCCGGTTTCATCGGCAAGACGCTGCAACTCTAATTTCCACAGTCGGACTCGATACCCATTACTCCCTCCACAATCGGCAGTAATCAGTAATTGTCTGGCATTTGGATAAAGGGGCAACCCCATTTCATACCACCAACGACGAATTGATTCCACTGCAAATTGGGCAGTGTCATGGTCAATGCCAACACTGACCCATCCCTGATTGAGCAGTAGATCATACACACCATAGGGCAATGCCTTGCCCCGCTGTTTATCGACAAAATCATAGACTTTGACGGGAATCGGCTTCCCTTTGGCTTGCCACTCCTGCCCCTGATTCCGGTACTCCCCTAGCAATTCCTTCTTCTTGGCATCTACCGAGATCACCGGTTGCTGTTGTTGCTCAAACTGCTTCACTCGCTTGGCAATGTGGAGAAACTGCTCATCGCGTTGCGGATGGTCCTCTCCTTCATGCACTTTTCGATTCACCTGCAAACTGTAGTCCATCGCATTGAGTAACCGCCAAATGCTG
>JBIKWV010000246.1:0-6535 GCA_044356135.1 Elainellaceae cyanobacterium | reverse complement strand
CTTCGCCGCGCCACGCTAAAACTGGGATTTTAATAAACAGCAGATCCCTAAGCTCACCCTGTCAGATATGACTTACAAGAACCACTCCACAAGTGTGAGATCTTGCTTCCTTTTTTCCTCGTAGTTTTGGAGATGCGCTATCATGCTGTTCCGCCAATTATTTGATGCAACAACCAGTACCTATACGTATCTCATTGCTGACCCTGAAACCCGCGAGGCAATGCTGGTTGACCCGGTACTGGAGCAGGTAGAGCGCGATCGCCAATTGCTGAAGGAGTTGGGATTGACGCTGAAATACTGCCTGGAAACCCATATCCATGCAGACCATATCACCGGCACAGGGCAACTGCGAGAAGTGACCGGATGTGAAGGGATTGTTCCAGAACATGCCCATGCTGTCTGTGCGAATCGGTTTATTCAGGATGGAGAGGTGCTCAACGTTGGCAGTGTTCAGGTGCAGGCGATCGCCACGCCCGGTCACACCGACAGCCACATGGCCTATCTGGTCAACGGGACACACCTGCTCACGGGAGATGCTCTGTTCATTCGCGGCTGTGGACGCACTGATTTTCAGAGTGGGAATGCAGGAATCCTCTACGATGTGGTCACCCAGCGGTTATTTACCTTGCCGGATAGCACGCTTGTGTATCCAGGGCACGACTACCGAGGGCATACTGTTTCCACCATTGGCGAGGAGAAGCAGTGGAACCCCCGCTTTGTCGGACGTGACCGTGAAAACTTTATTCAATTCATGGCATCCCTGAACCTGCCGAACCCTCAAAAGATTATGGAAGCTGTCCCTGCAAATGAACGGTGCGGGAAAGTCGCTGTTTAGTGTTCTGGGTCAATGATTTGTAAATCGTTAACGCAATTTGGAGAATCTGAAATGTCGGTTGCTCGTCTGAACCAGCTTCAAACTGTCGATGCTCAAACTCTGAAACAGGGTTTAGAGCAACAATCCGTCACGCTGATTGATGTCCGAGAGCCAGGGGAATTTGCCGGAGAACATATTCCTGGCGCAACTCTGGTTCCTTTGTCGCGGTTCGATCCGCTCAAGATTCCACAGATTCCTGATACGCAAATGGTTCTGTACTGCCGCTCTGGCAATCGATCTGCGATCGCAGCCCAAAAGCTATTTGAAGCGGGCTTTGAATCAGTGTCTCATCTCTCCGGCGGCATCGGTGCCTGGAAAGAAGCCGGGTATCCCACAGTCTCTAACCAGAATGCGCCCATTAGCCTGATGCGTCAGGTTCAGATTGTAGCAGGCTCCTTGATGTTGACTGGAACAGTCCTGGGAGCACTCGTCTCACCCTGGTTCCTGATTCTGAGTGGGTTTATCGGAGCCGGACTGATTTTTGCAGGGGTAACCGACACCTGCATGTTAGGAATGCTGCTGGCGAAGCTACCCTACAATCAACGGAGCTAATTGTGATGCAGTGGATCATTGGACTCCTGCTGGCTGGGGGAATTGGCATCAGTCTGGGACTATTGGGCGGAGGCGGCTCTGTATTGGCATTGCCTGTGCTGGTGTATGTCATGGGGGTGCCCCCCAAATCGGCGATCGCCATGACGCTTGTGATTGTGGGAACCGTCAGCTTGCTTGGCCTGATTCCCCATTGGCGAGCCGGGAACATCAATCTGAAAACCGCTGGCGTATTTGGGTCTGCGACAATGGTGGGTACTTTTACTGGTGCCAGGATTGCTACCTTGCCGTTTGTTAGCGAGACTTTTCAAATGCTCCTGTTTTCAGTGATGATGTTCCTGGCAGCAGGATTCATGATCTACCGCAGTACAAAGCCCATTCAGCCAGAGGATCCCTTAGCGCTGTATCCCAAACCCGTTTGTCGGTATTGCTGGCTGTGGCTCTTAAGTGAAGGGTTGCTGGTTGGTGTTCTGACTGGGTTAGTCGGTGTAGGCGGTGGATTCGCCATTGTGCCTGCGTTAGTACTGCTGGCAAAGGTGCCGATGAAGCAAGCGATCGGCACCTCATTGCTGATTATCGTTGCCAACTCTATTACTGGATTTTTGGGCTATTTCGGGCATGTTGCGCTGGATTGGCATCTAATGATTTCGTTCATTTTTGCTGCCAGTCTGGGGACAATTCCCGGTGCCTATCTTGCTCGCCATGTTTCTGCACAGAAGCTGCAAAAGTCCTTCGGCTATTTTCTACTCGCCGTCGCAGCATTTGTCCTGGTGCAGAATCGCCAGAGTTTCCAGGCTTCCCCTTTCCCAGAAGAAACGAAACCTCAGGTAACGATGAGACGGGCATCGTAATATTGCGTTTCTCGCTCTCGTGAAGTACAGATTTTTGAGAGAGAGCGAAGCACTATAGTTCCAACGCCACCCCCAATTGCAGGGCTGATCCACTGGGAACTGCCCTGGACTAAATCGCAGAAGTTGTGGTTAAATCCCTTGGGCTGCTGCCCCCGACCGATGGATTCGCAGTACCAGTGATCCAAGAAACCATAGAAGATTTCCTATGCAAACCAGAATTTTTTTCTTAGCTACTCAATAAGTACTACTACTTACAATAACGTACAGTTTAAACATCCAAATAATTTACCCATTGGGATTTATCGTAGACGTGAAATTATTGCACTTCTCGTGCAGGCGCGGTGCGGGGTGCAGGGGTGATTCCCCCTTGAGGGGGTCAGAGGGGGTGCCCCTGCGTCAGGGCACCGCCCCTATACCCTCGTACCTCATCCGAGTGAGAACCGCTATGGTTTGAGACTCAATCTGGCCAAACCTCAATTCATCGAGGTGACCTGTTGCGATTTAGTTTTTAAAGATTGAAGTCGCTCGGCAATCATTCTCGGCAGTCTGTTGTTGAGCCTTCTTTAAGTGCCCGATCGCAGATGCCACATCCCATTCTCCGGTCGATTTATCTGTAGTCGATCTTTTCTGTGAAATGGGTCGATTCTAGTTCGTTTGATCTACCGTTTATTCACCTTACTTATGGCAGTCACCAATTTCATCCGGTTGAATAACCTCCGAGGCGACATCTTCGGCAATGTCAAGACTACCGTTGTCTCTTCATTCCTGGCTCTGGATTTTGGCGTTGCCTCTGGGATGGTGCCCCTCGGTAGACTCTATGGAGCAGTTTGTGGCGGTTTTTTTGCCGCTCTGTTTGGCGGCACCTCAATGTTGACTCTGAACAGATTGTGCTATGACCGTTAGCCCTGTCTAAAGGTTCTTGTGCAACACCTGTGTTGTAGGGGTGAAGCGCCTCACTCTTACTCTCTTTAACTCTTGAAAGTTCGCCTAGTTCATTTATTGAAATCCTCGTCAGAGGAGGCAGAAGGAGGTATTCGTGGATTTTTGGTCCCTTTTTGTAACGGATTTCGTTAAGCAGTTGCAGTCTCCAACACTCGCTTTTTTGATCGGCGGGATGATCATCGCTGCTCTCGGGAGCGAATTGGTAATTCCCGATGCGATTTGTACAATCATCGTCTTCATGCTGCTCACCAAAATCGGTCTGACCGGTGGCATTGCTATCCGTAATTCCAACCTCGCGGAAATGGTGGTGCCCATGATCTGTGCTGTAGTAGTGGGGATTTTGATCGTCTTCATTGCCCGCTATACATTAGCCAAGCTGCCAAAGGTCAAAGTCGTTGATGCGATCGCGACTGGGGGATTGTTTGGAGCCGTGAGTGGCTCCACGATGGCTGCTGGACTAACGGTTCTAGAAGAACAAAACATGTCATTTGAGGCATGGGCTGGCGCACTCTATCCCTTCATGGATATCCCCGCCCTCGTGACTGCGATTGTAATCGCCAACATTTATCTCAACAAGAAGAAGCGTAAGGTAGCAGAGGAGTCTCTCAGCAAGCAAGAGTATTTCAGCAAGCAGGAGTCTTTCAGCACACAGATTGCGGCAGTCGATTATCCCGATCAGCAAGATTATCCCAGCAGTCGGCAGGAGTATCTCAGCCAGCAGAAGGGGGACGAAGATAATCGGGTCAAGATATGGCCGATCATTGAGGAAAGCCTTCGGGGGCCTGCCTTATCGGCAATGTTGTTAGGTCTTGCGCTTGGCATATTCACCCAACCGGAGAGTGTCTATAAAGGCTTCTATGACCCTGCCTTTCGCGGCTTGCTTTCGATCTTGATGTTGGTCATGGGCATGGAAGCATGGTCAAGACTGGGCGAACTGCGCAAGGTAGCCCAATGGTATGTTGTGTATAGCGTGGTGGCACCATTTGTGCATGGGCTGATCGCTTTTGGTCTTGGTATGATTGCCCACCAACTCGCGGGATTCAGCATGGGCGGCGTTGTGATTCTGTCCGTTATTGCTGCCTCCAGCTCAGACATCTCAGGTCCGCCCACGTTGCGAGCTGGTATCCCGTCGGCCAATCCTTCCGCCTATATTGGTGCCTCCACAGCTATCGGTACGCCTGTTGCGATCGGCTTGTGTATTCCGTTTTTCCTCGGTCTTGCCCAAGCGCTTGGCGGCTAATCCAAGACGGATCGCGGTCTGTTGGTGCTCCTTTTGCTCGGCAGACCCGGTAGATTAATGTACATATGTCAAGGAGTTAACAAAACATGGCCAAGCCAGCCAAAAAACTTGTTATCGTCACGGAAAAGGTTCTACTGAAAAAGGTCGCCACAATCATCGAAGAATCTGGGGCGAGTGGTTATACAGTGGTAGAAACTGGCGGTAAGGGTAGTCGCAATGTGCGCTCGACGGGACATATTAGTGTTTCTGACACTACGGCAAATATAAAGTTCGAGGTGCTTACCCCCGATCGAATTATGGCTCAAACTATTGCGAGTCAGGTCGCAGAGAAGTTTTTCAACGATTTTGCAGGCATGATCTATCTCTGTGATGCGGAGGTCCTGTACGGGCAAAGTTTCTGTGGCCCAGAGGGCTGTGGAATCTAGACGACGTAGACACAAAAAGCCGGGTCGTAGCCCCGGCTTTTTGGTGACCATCCAAAGCATGAGCACCGTTGATCGGTTGTCTTTCTCATCGCTGCCCACAGTTTTATGACTTCCTCCGACTCTCAACGTTCATCGTTTTACACCCATGATTTTGTCCAACATTCTGCCTCCTTTCAGTGGAGGAATCGCCGCTCTCATGGCTCCGATACCAATCCTGGCGACCGTTGTTGCTGAAGATTCACCCATTATTCTGTCTGGCGTATTGCTGACGCTGGTGGTGATTTATCTAGCCAGCAAGCTCGGCGCAGAGGTCGCCAGGCGACTGGATTTTCCGCCCGTCCTGGGGGAACTGGTTGCCGGTGTGATTGTCGGCGTTTCGGCATTGCACCTGGTGATCTTTCCCGAAGGGGGGCTATCTGCCTCTGACTCGGTGATTATGACGGCGCTGCAAGGATTGAATCAATTGACACCGGATGCGCTGACCCGGATCTTTGAGTCGCAAAGTGAAGTGATTTCAGTTCTGGCTGAAATCGGCGTGATTATTCTGCTGTTTGAAATTGGACTGGAATCCGATCTGCGACAACTGAAGGAAGTGGGAATTCAAGCCACGGTTGTCGCCTGTGTCGGAGTCGCAGCACCTTTTGCAGCGGGTACGGCAGGGTTAATGATGCTCTTTCATGTAGCAGCAATTCCAGCAATTTTTGCGGGGGCTGCGTTAACGGCAACGAGCATCGGTATTACCTCTAAAGTATTGTCAGAGTTAGGCCAACTCAAATCAAAAGAAGGGCAAATCATTGTTGGTGCAGCGGTGATTGATGATGTCCTCGGCATCATTGTTCTGGCTGTAGTCGCCAGCTTGGCCAAAACTGGTGAGATTGATGTCGTCAATGTTATTTACTTGATTGTCAGCGCTACAGCATTCTTGATTGGTTCAATTTTGTTGGGAGGTATCTTTAACAAGAGCTTTGTGGCGGTCGTAGATCAGCTCAAAACCCGTGGAAATATTGTGATTCCGGCATTCATCTTCGCTTTCTTTATGGCATTTTTAGGGAACGCCATTCATCTCGAAGCGATTTTGGGTGCTTTTGCAGCGGGTTTAGTACTCGATGAAACCGATGCCCGGAACGAGTTAGATGAATTAATCAAGCCGATCGCCGATTTACTGGTACCCATCTTTTTTGTGACGGTGGGAGCGCGTGCCGACCTCGGTGTGTTGAACCCAACAGTACCGGAGAATCGGGCGGGACTATTGATTGCCGTCTTTTTGGTGGGGGTGGCGATCGTTGGCAAACTGGTGACAGGCTGGGTAGTGTTTGGACTACCCGGAATCAATCACCTTGCGATCGGGGTTGGGATGATCCCTCGAGGTGAGGTGGGTCTGGTGTTTGCTGGCATTGGCTCCGCTAGCGGGATTTTGGATAAGCCACTGGAGGTGTCGATTATTATCATGGTAATTTTGACAACTTTTCTGGCTCCACCTTTTCTACGGGTTGCCTTTGGTTCATCCACGGATCCCATCCCAGAATCTAACAAGATTGTAGAAACAGCAAGTGAGTAAAATTTGCTCAACAGATAAAGGGCTTGCCATAAAATAAAATCTCAGTAAAACCCCAGTTTTCACCTGGCGCGGCGTCGCCGCGCCAGGTGAAAACTG